>JANPLC010000240.1:0-7901 GCA_031426335.1 Planctomycetota bacterium | reverse complement strand
GCCAGTGGCCAAGGCCGGCGAAGTGGAATCGCAAGCACTCGCCAGTGCGTTTGCCAAACGTACGCCGTTGTTCGCCTGGGGCGCGGGGACCGTGCCCGAAGCCGGCTCGTTGGCGCTTGCCTTCAAAGGGCCCGACACCGTCATGGCCGGCGCCACCACGCCGATCACCTTCACCGTCACCAACGGTGCCGCCACGCCGGTCGGTCGCCTCTATGGCATGGTCGACGCCGATCGCTTCAGCCCGTTGTGGGAGGACGAAGTGGTCTTCGGTCAGGTCGCGTCGACGGGCACCGCCGACGGTGTACTGAAGTTCTCCGTACCGCCGCGCGCGTATGCCGGTGAGGAACGCTTCACCATCAACCTGATCAGCGATCATGGCGGGGTGGTGCACACCAGCTTGCCGGTGACCTTGAAGGTCCAGGCACAACCGCGCCCGCACCTGGCCTATACCTGGGAACTGACGGAGCCTGGCGGCAACGGCCAGCTGGATCCCGATGAGCAGGCGGCGATCAATCTGACGGTGATCAACGACGGCCAGGGGCCGAGCAGTCGTCTGGATCTGCGGGTATTCAAGGACAACGACCCGTTTGTCCAACTCGGCGACAAGGGCGGCAAGATCGAGCCGCTGCAACCTGGTGGCAAAGCAACCATCAAGGTTCCTCTGTCGGTGCTCAAGGAAGCCAAACAGGGAGACAAGACGGAAGTCTTCAGCGCCAAGGCGATCAAGCTGCAGGTGCGCATCGAAGAACGTTTCGACGAGCAGGTCGACTCGCGTTTCCGTGCCAGCCTATTCCACTCGCTCAGCATTCCGGTGGGCACCAAGCCCGAGGCCAAACCGGTGATCCAGCCCAGCCTGGCGCTGATCGACAGCAAACGCGATGGCAACCAGGTGACGCTGACCGTGCAGGTGGCGGACGACAACCTGCGCTTCCTCACCACCTTCCTCAATGAGGACAAGGTCGATCTGCAGCCGGCCTCGCGCCTGGCCAAGGACGGCAAGTACCAGGTGACCATGACGCTTACCCCTGGGGCCAACGCCATCCGCGTGGTCGCGTTCGACAACGATGAGATGGATGAAATCCTGCCGGTGCGCTTGTGGGGCGACGGCGTCGTGGAAGCGAAGCAGGTCATTGCCAAGCCTGTTGCCGTCCCGAAGTCGGCCCCTGCGAACGTGCCAGCGATTCCGTAACCTTGTCCGGGGATCCATGCTCATCCGTCCGCGTCGTAATCGTGTCTCTGCTGGTGTCCGGGGACTCATCCGTGAGACCCACCTGACGCCGCAGCACCTGGTCCTGCCGCTCTTTGTGCAGGAGGGTGAGGGCGAGACGCCGATCGCCTCGATGCCTGGCTGCGCGCGCTTGGGGCTCACGCGCCTGGTCGAGGTCGCGCGCACCGCCTATGACCTTGGCGTGCCAGCGGTGGCATTGTTCCCGCGTCTTGATGACGCGCTGAAGTCCCCACGTGGCGAGGAGAGCCTCAACGCCAACGGTCTGCTCCAGCGCGCAGTCAAGGCGCTCAAGGGCGCACTGCCCAAGCTGGTGGTGATCACTGACGTAGCGCTCGATCCGTATTCCAGTGACGGTCACGACGGCTTGGTCCTGCGCGGTGGCATCGCCAATGACGAAACCCTGCCGTTGCTCGCCGCGATGGCTGTGGCGCAGGCGCGTGCCGGCGCCGACGTGGTGGCACCGAGTGACATGATGGACGGTCGGGTTGCCGCCATCCGCACGGCGCTTGATGCCGCCGGATTCATCAACGTCGGCATCTGTTCTTACTGCGTGAAGTACGCGTCGGCGTTTTACGGCCCGTTCCGTGATGCGCTCGATTCCGCGCCGCGTCCGGGCGAAGACCGTCCGAGCGACAAGAAGACCTATCAGATGGATCCGGCCAATGTGCGCGAGGCGATGCGCGAGGTCGCACTCGACGAGGCGGAGGGGGCCGACTGGCTGATGGTCAAACCCGGCCTACCGTATCTCGACGTCGTGCGCGCCGTGCGCGAACAGACCGCGTTGCCGGTGGTGGTGTACCACGTCAGCGGTGAATACGCGATGCTCAAGGCCGCTGCGGCCAATGGCTGGCTCGATTACCACGCGTGTTTGTTGGAATCGCTGACCGCCTTTCGTCGTGCTGGTGCGGATCTGATCTTCACCTACGGCGCGATCGACGCTGCGCGCCTGCTGCAACGCTGATCCCTGGGACATGTGGTCCCGCCTGCTCCTCCTAGGTGTGCTCCTGTCGCCGTTGGCTGGCCTGGAGCAGCGGCTGACGGGATCGCAGGTGCTGGTTGGCAAACACTACGAGCTCGAAAGTGACGCCCAGGTGGGGGATGCGCAGGCGGCGCTCGATCACCTCGACCAATTCCACGCGCATCTGAGCCAGGTTTTTGCTGATGTGGCGAAGCCGTGGAATGGTCGCGAAGTGGTGCGCTACTGTGGCGACCGCGCGTCCTTCCTCGCGTATGGCCGCAAACATTGCCCTGGTTTCTCCGAGGGCTGGTATGGCTACCAAACGGCGGCGACCGCGAGCGCACCGGCCGAACTGGTGGCGATGCACCTCGGCGCCAACCGCGCGGTGCTCCAGCACGAGGCCTTCCACCTCTTCATGGCGCGGGCCTATCCGAAGATCCGCTCCTGGCCGCGCTGGTTCGATGAAGGTTTGGCGGACTGCATCGGGCGCGGGCGCTTCGTCGATGACAAATTCACCCTGCCGGAGCACGTGGATGTCGGCGATCTGCAACTGGTGCGCGAGGCGCTGAGCAACAAGTCATTCGTTCCGCTAGAACGTCTGCTTGAGCTCGATAACGCCGGCTGGAACGGCAAGGAACAGCTCCTGCATTACGCTGAGGGATACCTCTTCGTCACTTGGTTGATGCGCAGCGAGGAGAAACCGTACAGCGGGCTGATGCGAGATTTCCTGCTGCGTTTGGCCAAGGCCCAGCAGTACCAGCCAGCGTTCGCAGCGACCTTCGGCAAGTTGGGCCTGCCACGGATACAACAGGACTGGATCGCGTGGTTGCGGGCGCTGCGCTGATGGGGATGCCGCTGGTGATGGACCGTGGATCAGCGCATCAACGCGCGGATCTCATCCTGCGAGAGTGATGCTGCGGTGATGGTCAGCTCATCGACCATGCCGCGCAAGAAACCGTGGGGACTGTTGCGGTTGTCCTCCTGGTGGGTGACGTTGCGGCCGACCCAGACGCCGTGGCCGTCGTCGATGATGCGGGTGTCGATGGTCTGTAAGCTGCGACGAGAGATGGTCTCCAGCGCTCCATCCACGTAGACCAACACATGGGTGCCGATGTTCGGTTGCGTGCCGCCGTACATGACGACCGCGACGTGGTGCCAGCGGTCGTCACGCAGGTCGGTGGTTCCGACCAGCTTGCCGTTGTGGGTGCCAACGCGAATGCGGCCGAGTGGGCCATCAGCTGCCGTTGGATTGACTGAGATCTGCCACACCTCGCCGCGGCCGGGTGTCAGCGGATCACCCCATGAGACGATGGCGAAGCCGTCAGCGGCGGTGAAGTTGCGTGGCATGCGGATCCAGCAGGTGACGGTGCGCGGCTGGTTGCCGGCGATGCCTGGAAAACCGCTCTCGGCATAGCCACCGCGACCGTCGAAAGCGAGGGCGTTGCCATGTTGTCCCGTGGTC
Organism: Planctomycetota bacterium; assembly: GCA_031426335.1. Lineage (GTDB taxonomy): Bacteria > Planctomycetota > UBA11346 > UBA11346 > UBA11346 > BOG-1363. The sequence continues at coordinate 4,253 of JANPLC010000240.1, read as the reverse complement.
CACCGCGGTGGTTGAGAACCGCTTACGGCCTTAAGGGTCAGCCCGGCATTGCTGCTGGGAAATCCGCGCACTTGTGCCGCAGCACTCAGGCCGGTGCCTTCGTCCATGCGCCAGTGGATTTGTGCCGGGGCGTCTGCGACATGGGGTGGCAGGCGAGTGTAGAACGCACCCAGGTCGGCGGGGATGTGCTCGAGACGGCCGCTGCGCAGGCGCGCGGCCTTGTCCTGAGTGAGCACGATATCGGAGGCACTGCCCGCAGTGCGCGCGGAAATCGACCCTTCCATCACATGGGCCTCGGCAGTGCCGTCGGTCCCGACGATGACGCCGAAACGCGTTCCCAGGTCGGTGAAGGTGCCGGAGGGGGTCTCCACTTGGTAACCGTGGCCAGCGGGTGTGACGGAAAGCACCAACCGACCATCACGCAGGACCGCGCGCATTGCGCTGGTCAGTTCGAGGTCCGCCGGTCCGTCGAGCACCAGCCGGCCCTTGCCGCGCAGATCCAACTCCACCAGTCCGCTGGTCAGGCGCAGCCGCACGCCCGGGGCGAGCGGTCCAGGTGGAGTCGCCCAGGTTGCCGATTCGCTGTTGGCCATCACGGCGATGGCGGTGTCAGCGGACGGTGACGTCGCTGGCGCAGTTGGTGCAGCTGGCGCAGAGTCGAACTGCTGTTGCCAGACCAACACGATCACCACGCAGGCGGCGACGGCGGCAGTGCAGGTGTAGGCAACCACGCTCGCGGAGGCTGGACGCCGCACGTGGCGGCCGGTGGGGATGCGCTTGCTGCGGCTGCTCGGCGCGCGGCTGATGCGGCTGGTGCGGCTGGTGGTCGACTGACGTGGACGTTCAAAACGCGCACTGGGCCGGGCGAGCTTGCTCACCACCTGCTGGGTGAAGGGCGTGGCATCCGGCACGATCGCTTTCGTCACGCGCGTTCCGAAGGCGTGACGAGCCTGCTCGTCCTCTAAGGCCAGCGGTAGCAACGCATGGATGAGGGCGTGGCGCGCGATGCGTGCTTGCTCCGCCGGCGACAGATCAGCGAAGCGTGCGGGCACTTGCGCATCGGGACCGGTCAAGCCGACGCGCGCGCTCGGCGGCAGGTTGTCTGGCAGCGGGCCGCTCACGTCGGTGCTCCGTCGCGTTCGACGCGTGCGCCGATACAGTCCGCCAGGACCTCGCGCAGGCGATGTAGTTGCATGGTCAGTGCGCTGTAGCCGCGCCCGCTACTGGCTGCCAGATCCCGAACCGTGCGACCGGTGACGTAGCGTTGTTCCAACAACTCACGTGCGGAATCACCAAGCGGCTCCAAACAGGCGCGGAGCGCATCGACGAGGTGGCCCTCATCGCGCTGCTGCAACCACGGATCGGCGCCGACCAGAGAGGCGAGCTCCTCGGTGCCGCCGACGGCCTCGGCCTGGTGTTTGCGCAGGTGGTTGCGCCAATGGTTGCGCGCGATGCCGGTCAGCCACGCGGGGAAGGGTGCATTGCCGGCATAGGTGCGGATGCGCTTGAAGGCGGTGACGAAGACCTCTTGTGCCAGGTCATCGGCGCTCGCCCAGTCGCCCAGACGGACGCGCAACCAGCCGCGCACCAGAGTCTGGTGCCGGTCGACCAGGCTGCCGAAGGCGGCGATGTCGCCGTCCTGGGCTGAGCGGATGAGGGTGTCGTCGGGGAGCTCGGGCATGTGGTCGTGACTGCGGGTGTCGCACCGCTTAGTAATTCCGGAAGTCTCTAGCGGTGAGAGACTTCCGAACTGATGTTCGGACCTGGGGTGTCAAAAACCACCGGCAGTGGCACTCCTACTGTGTTATCCTCCTGTGACCTAACACATCCCGCCCGGGAGACCTTCATGCGTTCGTTGAGCCTCCTCGCCCTCGCCCTCGCCTGCCTGCCTCTCAGCGCTGCCGATGCACCACGGGAGGTCTCCGGCATCTATCCGCACCTCGCCTACTACAACGGCGGAGGTGAATGCGGAACTGGAGCAGTGGTGCCGTGGGCCGATCGGCTGTGGGTCATCACGTACTCGCCGCACTCGCTCAAGGGTTCGGACGACAAGCTCTATGAGATCGATGCCAACCTGACGCTGACCGTACGTCCGGAGAGCGTCGGCGGCACGCCGGCGAATCGCATGATCCATCGTGAGACTCAGCAACTGCTCATCGGGCCGTATGTCATCGATGCTCAGCGCAATGTGCGCGTGCTCACGCCGACGGCGATGCCGGGCCGTCTGACCGGTAATGCTCGTCATCTGACTGATCCGACGAAGAAGGTCTATTACGCGACGATGGAAGAGGGCTTCTATGAAGTCGATCTCGCCACGCTCGCGGTGACGATGCTCTACCCGGATGCCAACAGTCAGAAGAGCCACGGCGGCGAATTGCTGCCCGGTTACCACGGCAAAGGTCTTTACAGTGGTCAGGGACGGTTGGTCTATGCCAACAACGGTGAGTTGTCCGGCGAAGCGCAACGCAATCCGCGTACGCCGAGCGGCGTGTTGGCGGAATGGGATGGCAAGGATTGGTCGGTGATCCGCCGCAATCAATTCACCGAGGTCACTGGTCCTGGGGGCATCACCGGCAATGCCAATCCGGCGAGCGATCCGATCTGGAGCGTCGGTTGGGATGATCGTTCGTTGCTGCTTTATCTGCGTGACGGCACCGCGTGGCAGGTTTTCCGTCTGCCTAAGGCCAGCCACTGCTACGACGGCGCGCACGGTTGGAACACCGAATGGCCACGCATCCGCGACATCGGTGCACCCGGAAAACCCGATCTGCTGATGACCATGCACGGGATGTTTTGGTCGTTCCCGCTGACGTTCAGCAACGGCAAGACCGCGGGCATCCGGCCGAAGTCGAGCTACCTGAAAGTCATCGGCGACTTCTGTCGTTGGAACGATCGCGTCGTGCTTGGTTGCGACGACAGCGCGAAGAGCGAGTTCCTCAACAAACGCAAATCGAAGGGCGAGGTCGCCGGCCCAGGGCAGTCGCACTCCAACCTGTGGTTCGTCGCGCCGGAACAGCTCAATCAGTTGGGGCCGACGACGGCAAGCGGCGCGGTGTGGGTCGCCGATGCGGTGACCGCCGGCCAGAAGTCCGAGCCGTTCCTCTTCAGCGGTTGGGCCCGTCGTTCCGCGCATCTGGTCAACGGTGGCACGACTCCGGCGACCTTCGTGTTGGAGGTCGATGCCAAGGGCGACGGTACGTGGACGGCGCTCGATCGCATCGCGTTGCCTGCCGGTGGTGCGGTCTGGCGGGCGTTCACTGCTGCCGAGAGCGGCGAGTGGATCCGCGTCACCAGCAGCGAGGCCTGCGCCAAGGCGACCGTGCAGTTCACCTACGATGATGTCGACGCGCGCCAAGGCGGCCCGGATGCGATCTTCAGCGGGTTGGCGACCATCGATGCACCAGCACATATCGGCGGCTTGATTCGCGCACGCGGCGAGAACCTCCGCACCATGTCGCTCGCTGCCAGCCGCGTCGATGGCGCGACGATCAGCGATGCCGGTTACTACGAACTCGACGCGGCACTCGCGCTGGTGAAGAAGGACGATGCCAAGACCGATGAGTACGTACGCACCAAGGTTGCCATCCCCAAAGACGTGGTGAGCGTCGACGCGGCGTCGGTGTTGATCATCGATGATCAGAAACGTCGCTGGCGTCTGCCGAAGGGTGACGCGGCTTTCGATACGCCGACGCTGAACGGGCAGATGCGTCTCGATCGCGAAGTCGCGACCGAGCGCGATCTCTTCAACTGCCACGGCACGTTCTATGAACTACCGGCGGAAAACGCCGATGGTTTCGCGCGCATGCGACCGATCGCCTCACATCGTTTGCGTATTCACGACTACGCCTCGTACCGTGGCCTGTTGGTGATGACGGGTGTTGCGGATGCAGCCGCTGGTCCACACATCATCCGCAGCGACGACGGTAAGGCCGCCGTGTGGGTCGGTGGCATCGATGACCTCTGGCGCCTCGGTCGAGCCACCGGCGTTGGTGGTCCGTGGAAGGACACCGCGGTCGAAGCGGGTAAGCCGTCGGATCCGTATCTCTTTGCTGGGTACGACGCACGCAAGATCGCGCTGTCGCACGGTGGCGCCGAGGCGGTGAACGTGGCGATCGAGTTGGACCTCACCGGCAATGGCCTGTGGGTGCCGTACAAGACCGTTGCGGTTCCGGCCGGTCAGAAGGCCGATCACACCTTGCCCGTCGAACTTCAGGCGCGTTGGGTGCGCGTGACCGCTGACCGTGCCGTCACGG
>JANPLC010000239.1:0-16206 GCA_031426335.1 Planctomycetota bacterium | reverse complement strand
CCGTCTTTTATCAAACTCGCCTCCCGCGACTAAAACCCGGCGCGGGGGGGCTCGCCTCTCCCAGGGGATCGCTGCCTTGTGCCATGGTCGACGTTCCCAGGATGCCCGCCCATGTCGGACCTCAGCACCTTGCCGCCGTTGTTGTTGCCCTCGTCTCGTCAGTTGATGCTGACCGGTGGGACAGCGCGAGTGAGCGAACCGGTCGAGGTCGGCGCCCAGGTCATCGCGCTCCCAGGCGACGAGGCCTACCACCTCGCGATCACCAACGACGGCATCCGTTGGGCATGGCGCACGCCCACCGGTCGACGGCATGCGGCAGCGACCTTGGCGCAACTGCGCGTGCAGTACGGCGACATACTCCCCTGCCTGGTGATCGATGACGCGCCAGTGTTTGCCAAACGCGGGGTGATGCTCGACATCAGCCGCGACCGCGTGCCGACCATGGCGCACCTCTACGAACTGGTTGATACGCTGGCGTCGTGGAAGATGAACCACCTCCAGCTCTACACCGAGCACACCTTCGCCTACGCCGGTCATGAGGACGTGTGGCGCGATGCCTCGCCGATGACGGCGGAGGACGTCCGCGCACTCGACGTGTATTGCCGTGAGCGCGGCATCGAACTCGCCGCGAACCAGAACTGCTTCGGCCACCTGTCGTCGTGGTTCAAACATTCACGCTACGCCCCCCTCGCCGAGATCGCCCCGACCGGAACCTGGGATTTCAACGGCTTGGTGACGCGCACCGGCGGCTTCAGCCTGTGCCCGTCCGATCCCCGCTCACTCGGGCTGGTCGATGACCTGCTCGGGCAACTGCTGCCGAACTTCAGCAGTCCGTTGGTCAACATCGGTTGCGATGAAACCTTCGACCTCGGTCAGGGCCGCTCGCGTTACGAGGTCAGCCGTCGTGGTCGCGCCGCGGTCTACCTGGAGTTCGTCGCCAAGGTCTGTGCCTTCGCCAAGCGGCACGGCAAACGCCCGCAATTCTGGGCCGACATCGCGCTCGAACATCCGGAAGCGCTCAGCGAGCTGCCGGAAAATCTCATCGGTTTGGCCTGGGGTTACGAACCCGACGCGCCTTTCGCCACGTGGTGCGATCAACTACGCACCGCCGGACGCGAGGTGTGGGTTTGCCCAGGCACGTCGTGCTGGCGTTCGATCACCGGACGTACGACGGAACGCCGCGGCAACCTGCTCGCCGCGGCGCATGATGGCGCGAGTCACGGTGCCGCCGGATACCTCGTCACCGCCTGGGGTGATCTCGGTCATCGTCAGCAGTGGCCGATCACGTTGCATGCGTTGGCGGAAGGTGCGCATCGGGCGTGGAGCGGCGAAACGCTCTATGATGTGCGTGCATCGTCCCTGCATGCTTTCCAGGACCGCAACCTAGCAATCGGCGCGTGGCTCGACGATCTGGGCGATGTTGATCATGCGCTGCGCCAGATCGGTGGTCGACCTGGTACCGATGGTGCACCGCTACCGCTGCGCAACGCTTCCGCCATTTTCACCGACACCGCCAAGCCAGTCGATGAAAACTGGCTGCCTGACGCCGCTTTGTGGGAGGAAACGGCCGAGCGGCTCGAAGCGCTCATCGACCCCGAGCGGCGCGGTAAAGTCCCCTTGGCACTGCCTTCCCGCCTCATGCAACGTGAACTCGCGCACACCCTGGCCGTCGCCATGACGGCAGTGAGTCGTGCCCTGGTGCGGCGTGCAGGCACCTCAGCCGAGGAAGTGGACGGCTGCGCCGACCTCTACCGCGAACTGGTCGCCCAGCACCGATCCCTGTGGTTGGAACGCTCCCGCCCAGGCGGCCTCGACGCCAGTTGCGCCCACTACCAACGCCTGATCGATGAACTGACCGGGTGACTTCGCTCGCCCGTGGTCGGCGATGCACAACCACGGGCGAGACGCCCGTACCACGGGGAAAACCCGCAACCTGCCGTCCGCCACGCTGGACAACTGCGATCCCCGCGGTGAACTCCCGCCCCACGAATATGAATGCTCCCGACGTCCGGCTGTCTTTCGAAACAGCCGGACCTCCGGACTTCCAGACCTGAAGAAGTCATGCCCAAAACCCGCATCGGTAACATCCCCAAGATCCCCCTCCGTCCTGGTGAGCGGGCCAAGGTCGAACAAGTACGCATGAGCCGCGTCGCTGGCCGTCACCCAGGGATCCGCAAGGTGGTCGGCTGCATGACCGGCACTAGCCTCGACGCCATCGATGTCGCCGCCCTGGCGATCGACGGCCACGGCCTGGAGATGCGTGTGACGATCGAAAGCCAGGTGATGTTGCCGCTCGGTGATGTCGGCAAACGTCTGCGCGCGTTGGCTGAGCAACAGCCGATGACGGCGGCAGAGATCGCGCGGACCGCGTACGACTTCTCGCTGCTGCACATTGAGGCGATCAAAGAAGCCTGTGGCCGGAAAACGCCGGACCTCATCGCGGTGCATGGTCAGACTGTTTTTCATCAGCCGCCAGTGTCGTGGCAGTTGCTCAATCCCGCGCCGATCGCCTGGACCTTGAATGCCAACGTGGTCTATGACCTGCGCGGCATGGACCTGGCTGCTGGTGGACAAGGTGCGCCGATCACGCCGCTGGCCGATTGGGTGATGTTCCGTCACGCCAGCGAACGCCGCTCGGTGATCAACCTGGGCGGGTTCTGCAACGTGACGCGTCTGCCTGGTCACGAACAGATTCGTCACCTCGACGGTGCCGACGTGTGCGCCTGCAACCAGCTGCTCGACCGCATGTCGCGCGCGCTGCTCAACGAGCCGTTCGATCGTGATGGTCGCACTGCCCTCAGCGGTACCGTCGACGGCGACGCCAAGGCCGACCTCGCCAACCTGCTGAGCAAGCAGGCCGACGCCGGCCGCAGCCTGGGCACTGGCGACGAACTCGGCGAATGGGCCGAACGCCATGCGCTTGAGGAAGTCGCCGACACCCTGCGCACCGCCTGCGCCGCCATTGCCGAAGTCATCGTCGCCAAGGCCCTGCCGGCTGATCGCCTGGTGCTGGCCGGTGGCGGTGCGCGCAACCGCGCCCTGGTGGAAGAGATCCGCGCCCGCGCCGGCGTGACGGTGTCGACCACCGACGACCTCGGCGTGCCGGTGTCGCTGCGCGAAGCCTGCGCCATGGGCGTCCTGGGCGCGCTGTGCGAAGACGTCATCCCCATCACCGTGCCGCGGATCACCGGCGTGGTGAAGGCACCGTTGTCGGGGAGTTGGGTGTTCGTCGACTGATCCCGTCGTACGCGGCGACGTCTTTCCCAGGGGGCGTGGGCGAGCCGCCCACGCCCCCAGCAAACGCCACCGCAGTTTCGCCGTATCCCTTGCGCCGCGGAACATGCGCGGATCCTCCCACCTCTTCCTGATCACCTCGACAAGGGTCTTCCCCATGCGCAATCCCCTCCGCTTCCTGATCGCTTCCGTTGCCCTCGCTGTCGGAATCGGGCACGTCGAGGCCGCCGACAGCAAGCCGCTCAAGGTGTTCTTCCTCACCCAGTCCGGTGGCTTCCAGCACTCGGTGGTGAAGCGCCCGGCGATCGACAAGTTGTCGATGGCGGAGGAGATTGTCACCCAGATCGGCAAGGACAGCGGTGTCTTCACCGTGCAGTGTTCGAAGGACGCAACGCTGATCACCGCCGACCTGCTCAAGGACATGGACGTGGTGATGTTCTACTCGACCGGCAACATCCTCGGCAAGAATGAGCCGGTGAAGGCCAAGACCCCGGAAGAGGAGTGGGTCCAGAAGAACGAGCCGATCCCCTTCACCGAGGACACCTGGAACGCCTTCGATGGCTGGTTGAAATCAGGCAAGGCGATGGTTGGCATCCACAGCGCAACCGACACCGGCGGCAATTTCAAACCGTTCCACTCGCTGATCAACGGCAGCTTCGCCGGTCATCCGTGGAATTCAGGCACCCCGGTGGAGTTCACCAACCACGAACCCTCACACCCCGCGGTGGCGATGTGGCCGGCGGAGTTCGGCTTCAAGGAAGAGATCTACCAGTACAAGAACTACGAGATGGCGTCGGTGCGCGTACTGATCTCGCTGAACATGGAAAAAACCGAGCTGAAACTGCCGCGTTACGTGCCGGTGTCGTGGGTGCGCGACTACGACAAGGGTCGGTTGTTCTACACCAACCTTGGCCACAACGAGTCGACCTGGAAAAACCCGCTCTACCAGAAACACATCCTCGAAGGTCTGAAGTGGGCGGCGAAACTGACCGACGGCCCGTCGAAGCCGAACCCGGAACTGCAGGCCGAGCTGGAGAAAAAGGCCAAGGCCGTCGGCTACGCCGCCGTGCGTGATGACCTGGCCAAACAGAGCGGCGCTGATGCCGCCGCGCTCAAGGCCGCCTGGGAAAAAGCCATCGCCGCCGACGCCGCCAACGCCGACAAGTTCGTCGGCATGATCGAAGGCGCGCGCAAAATCGACGGCAAGAAAGAGCCCGAGAAGCGCAAAGCCGAACTCGCGAAAGCGGTCGAGGCGATCCTGGCTGCCGGGAAATAAACCCTGACCACACCGTTCTCCGCAGCAGGCGCTTCGTCGTGTCTGCTGCGGAGCATCGCTCCATGACGTCCCTGCCGCCCGACCGATCCCACCTGAGCACCGAGCAGCGCAATCCGCGCAGCGCGGCTCTGCACACGCTGGATGTGAGTGGTTTGGTGGCGCTCATGAACGCGGAGAATCGCGCGGTGTTCGACGCGCTCGACGCGGCAGCTCCGGCGTTGTCGGCATTCCTCAGCGCTATCGAACCTGGCTTCATCGCTGGCGGACGGGTGATCTATGTCGGCGCCGGCACCAGCGGGCGGCTCGGCGTGCTCGATGCGTCGGAAGCACCGCCGACCTTCCAGGTCGAGCCCGGCCGCGTCGTCGGCATCATCGCCGGTGGTGACGGCGCGCTGCGCAAATCGAGCGAAGGCAAAGAAGATGAACTCCAGGGCGCGGTGCCGGAACTCACCGCGCTGCAGCTCACTCCCCAAGATGCCCTGATCGGTATCGCGGCTGGCGGTACCACGCCCTATGCGCTGGGTGCCATCAGCTTCGCCAAAGCTGCTGGCTGCCGCACGGCGTTGATGACCTGCGTCGCGGTGCCCAAACCACCGGATGCCGACCACCTGCTGCTGTTGCTTACCGGTCCCGAGGTGCTGACCGGCTCCACCCGCTTGAAGGCCGGCACCGCGACCAAGCTGGCGCTCAACACCATCTCCACCGCGCTGATGGTGCGCGCCGGCAAAATGTACGGCAACCTGATGGTCGATGTGCGCGCGACTAATGCCAAGCTGCGCGATCGTGCAGCGCGCATCGTCGCGACGCTTACGGGATTGGATCGGACTGCGAGCTTCGCGTTGCTCGATAGCGCCGACGGCTCGGCCAAAACCGCGGTGGTGATGCAGCGGCTGGGGCTTGACCAGCCTGCTGCGGAACGGCGACTGACCCAGGCCAATGGTCGTCTTGACCAGATTCTAGGCGAAGTCGCCCCGCGCTAACCCCTCACTGGGATTTGCTGACCGTTGGAAGAAACCCCAGGCTTCCTTCCCGGGCGCCTCCACACCCCTGAGATTGGTCGCCAGACCCCGGCCTTCACCGTGGACAGACCCGTGTCGGATCCATCATGCCGGAGCCGTCGCGCCGCCCCTGGGCGGCAAGGAGCGTCCATGGCCGTCGTCCGTCGTCTCGCCGCTTGCCTTGCATTGGCCGCAGCCACTACCATTTCGCTCGTTCCGCTGTCAGCGGCCGACACGGGAGACTGGTACGTCTCTCTCGGTGTCGCCGCTGCCCCGGACATCGAAGAAGAGGGCACCGGCCCGAGCGGCCGCTCGACCTACACCTGGGAAGGGGTGCACGACAGCGTCGCTCCGCGCTTGGGCGTCGGTTACTTGGCGTGCTCCGGTGGAGCCAACGGCGGCTGGGCGCTTGGCGTGGAAGGCGTCATCACCACCTGCGATGTCACGCCTGATTCCTACCAAGTGGATGGCCTGGAGTTTTCGAACACCAGCAGCAACACATTACGCTACTCGACCGTCGGCATGACCCTGTACGGCGGCTACCAGTTCGGCATCAATCCAGACAACGACACGCTCAGTACGTTTCTTCTGCTGACCCCATTCCTCGGCCTTGGCGGTGCCTACGCCGACAGCGAGCTGCCGGACCAGGGCAACAGCTACGAAAAAGGCAGTGGCGTCGGCTGGTACGTCGAAGGCGGCCTGCGCGCCGGATTCTTCATCACCGAACGACGCTGGGTCGTCGGCGCCGTCGCCGACCTGACCTTCAGCACGGGTGAAGTCGACATCGACTACAGCCAAGGCCGCAGCAGCACCGTGACCCACGAACGTGCCGGCGTCGGTGCGGCATTGGTGATCGGATACCGGCAATGAACAAGTTCCTTTGCGCAATGTTGCTTACCTGCGTGGTCGGACTGGTCGATGCGACCGACGTGGGCTTTACCACCACAACCGTCAGCACCGGCGAGGCTACCGCCGCAACACCTGTCGTGCTGACCATCACGCGTTCGCCTGCGAGTGGCCCGCTTACGGTCAATTATACAACGGTGGACAACGTCTCTCCGGTTGGCCAGCAAGCGACGATCGCTGCCGACTACGCCATCAGCCCGGCATTGACCAGCGCGCCGACCAGTTCGATTTCGTTCGCTGATGGCGAAGCGAGCAAGACCCTCACCATCACTGTCCTCCCCGATGCGTTGGTGGAAGGTCGCGAATACATCCGACTGACCCTGACTGGTGACCCCAGTTACAGCATCATCGGTGCGCTCTCTTCGGTACAGGTCACCATCGCAGACAACGACCTGGTCGCGACGGTGATCAACGATCTGCCGCTGGCGAGCGAAAGCCCCAATCTGGTTGGTTCCGCGTACGACCCGGGTGACGCGCGTCGCGGTCTGATGCGCGTCGCGTTTTCCAGTGATTCCGCTTTCGACAAGACGATCCAGGCGGCCTTCACCGGCACTGCCACGTTCAACACCGATTATGTCCTGTCCTATAAGATTGGTGGCAACCGCATGGCGGATGGCTTCGGTTTCACCGTGGTCGCCTATGCCCAGGGCACGACTGAGATCCAGGTAGCCGGTTCAACAGCAGCCCTGGCGGACAATTCAGCAATCCGATTTTCTGATTCCGCCACCACCTATAACATCAATGCCTACAGCGGTGGCCCCGGTCTGATCACGTTGAAATCCGCCCTCACGCATCGGCTCAGCCTGGGGGCCTCGATCACCATCATCGGAAACCCTACGATCACCGGGTATGCCGTTGCCAAAACCTTTCCGATTGGAACAGACACTTTCGTGGTTACCGGTGGGTTTGGCGCCACGCCTGATCTGGTAGTTGGTGATGTGTTCCATCTTTCTGCCATTACTCCCCTACCTGCTGGTACCCCGCGGTATGTGGTGACACAGGATCTCCAAACCAATGGAACCCTTGAGTTCCGGCGCCTCACCGGCGGGACCACCCCAAACACTGGCCTCGACCTGGCGATCACGTCCAGCACCTCCGTGCAGACCATCTTCACCAGCGCCGTCAACCCCGTCCTGGTATTGGTCCCCGCAGAATCGACACGGGTCGAATTTGCCGTGACCCCTGGCAATACCGGTAACGCCAATGATGGCTTAGTCGAAGGCGCGGAATTCGTGGCCATGGCCTTGACCGCGAATGCCGATTACGCCTTGGGTGATCCCAGCACCGGTGCCGTGACCATCGCTGATGTGGACTCCACCGCCAGCATCGTGCTCACCAGCAATGCCGTTGAGCAGGACATCCCAGGGACGTTCACCGTCAGCCTCAATCCTCCTTTCACCCGCGCGATCTCGGTGCCTTACACCATCAGTGGAACCGCAACCTCGGGGATAGATTTTACCGCCTTGACCGGCGTGGTTTCGGTTCCTGCGGCCGGTACTGGTACAATCACGGTGCAACCGCTGGGCACCTACATTCCACCAGGTGGCAAAACCGTGATCCTATCGCTCAGCGAGTCGAATGATTTTGTTCGTGCTGATGGGGTGCTCGCTGCCAGTACGGCAACCATGACTATTCTTCCAACCACCGGAACCGTATCTCTGGCAGCCACGACCAATGGCACGGAAGGTGGAACCGATGCGGTATTCACCGTATCCCTGAACCGCTTTTTGACCCACACCGAAGCGGTGACCGTTGGCTACACGGTGTCCGGAACCTCCACCGCAATCGCTGGCAATGACTATACCGCCTTGAGCGGCACCGTGACCATTCCTGGAAGTTCGACCAACAACAGCGCCACCATCACCGTGCCGATCATCGATGACCTGATCGCTGAGGCGACCGAGGACCTCACCCTCACCTTGTCCACCGGTTCGAGTTACCGGCTGTCGACCAGTATCAGCGCCACCGTCACCATCGCCGACAATGAACCGGTGATTTCAGTGAGCGCTCCGGTGAATGCCAATGAAGGCGGTTTACCGGGCTCCTTCACGATCGGTTATCCTCTCCCGCTTCGCGCCACTGCCTATCCAGTGACTTTTGTTTTGAGCGGATCCGCGGTCACCCCGGGTGACTTCACCACGTCGACTCCAACCACGGTGACGATTCCGGCCAATACGCTTTCAACCACCGTCACCATTGCGGCCACCGACAATTCCACGGCCTATACCCCTGCACACCAGGTGATCTTGACGATCTCGCCTCCGGGCACTTCCGGAACCTTCCATGTCGGCACCAACACGCAGACCCTGTCGATCATCGACAATGAGCCCGGTGCCAGAGTCAGCACGATCTCTGGCGCCACGGCAACGGAAGGTGGCGCCACCGCGGTGTTCTCGATCTCACTGACCAGTCCCGCCCCGACTGGCGGCTTGACCATTCCCTATACGCTCAGCGGAACGAGTGCCGGCGATTTCACTGCCAATCCCGACTCGCATGTGGTGATCGCCGCCGGATCCTCGAGCGCCACCGTCACCATCACCGCGACCGACAATGCGGTGCTCAACAGTGCACGCACGCTCATGCTGAACCTGACCACGCCGGTGTCGCCGTCGATGTATTCCGTCCTCACCGCCTCAGCTTCGCTCGCTTTGGGTGACAACGATACGGGCGTCAGCAGTGTCACGTCCAGCGCGGCCAATGGCACCTACCAACTGAGCGATTCGCTGGCCATCCAGGTTGTTTTTACGGGTGCCGTCACCGTGACCGGTACGCCGACCCTGACCTTGGCTACGGGTACGGTGCAACGCCAAGCCAGCTACTCTACCGGCAGCGGTACCGCCACTCTCACCTTCACCTACGTCGTCCAGGCCAACGACAGCAGTAGCGATCTTGACTATAGCGCGACCAATTCCCTTGCTGGCACCATTGCTGGCGCCAGCGCCCCTGCGGTGCTGACGTTGCCATCCCCAGGTGCAGCCGGTTCGCTCGCTGCGAGCAAAGCATTGGCCATCGACGGCAGTTTGAGTGGCAAACCCGATCCTGGCATAACCGGCGCCGGATCTAGTGGCGGCGGCTGTGGCCTCGGATCCGGCTTGGCGGCCCTGGTGTTGTGCATGCTGGGCGGATTCGCGCTCAGCATTCGCCGTAACCGCTCTTAGTACGTTTGCATACGATACGATATGCCGATCTCCCTTTCATTCCGAGTCACCGGTCGGCTGTTGGCGTTGGTTATCGGCTGGGGCGCACTACCTGGGAACGCGGCAGAAACGCTGACCCTGGATGCGGCGTTGAAGCGCGCGCAGAGCGTCAACGAAAACGCCGCCATCGCGCGTGAGCGCATGCATCAGGCGGACGGCGCCAAACGCGAGGCTTACGCCGAACTGCTGCCGACCCTGACGCTCGAGGCCAGCTACACGCCGTGGTCGAGTACGGAGGATTCCTATTTTGACGGCGGGCTGGCGTTGTCGTTGCGCCTGCTGGATCCCAGTTCGATTCCGCGCGTGCGTCAGGCCAATCGACTGGTCGAGGCTGAACGGCTGGATGCAGGAGAAATCCGGCGCGCACTGGCTTTCGATACGGCCAACAGTTTTTACCTGACCCTGGCGGCGGATTCCTTGGAGCAGGCCGCGGCCCGGCGTCTGGCCGTCGCCGAGGAAGCCTTGCGCCAGGCGCGCCTGCGCGCGGAGGCCGGCCTGGTGGAGCGCAGCACGGTCACGCGCAGTGAACTGGAATCGGCCACGGCACGCACCGAACTGATCCGCTCACGCAGCGGGGCGCTCAAGGCGCGTTATGCGTTGTTCTACCTGCTCGGTGCCGAACCCGGCCAACTGCAGGCCGATAACACCTGGCCAATTCTGCAAGCGCCGCCAGAGGACGCGAGCAAGCCCGCGCCGTTCGCCGAGTTGCTCAGCGAAGCACAAAAACTCCGCGGTGATCTGTTGTCCAGCCAGGCACGCGCCGAGGCCGCCCGCTTCGCCGCCGATGAACCACTCACCGACACACTGCCGAAATTGTTTCTGCGTGCCGAAGGCAATTACACCGACGAGGCCAGTCGCACCTTTCGCGGGGATACCACGGACTGGCGCGCGGCACTGGTGGCAAGTTGGGACCTGTACGACGGCGGCGCGCGTTATGGACGCCGTGAACGCTTGGCGTCGGTGGCGCGTGAACAGTCCTTGGTCGTCGAAGCCACCCGTCGCCGGCTGGGGCTGCAATTGTCCAACGGTCTGTCCGATCTGGCCACTGCCATCGCCTCGGTGGAGCAGGCCCAGGTACGCGTGACGGTCGCGCAGCAGAACGCCGAAGAGACCCGCATCCGTTTCCAGCAGGGCTTGTCGACCGCGCTTGAACAGGCGGATGCCAACGTCGCCGAGTACGAAGCGCAGATCGAATTGGCGCGCAGCCGCTTCAATCAGCAACAGGCGCAACTCACCCTCGATCAGGTGGTGGGTCGCTGGCCCGCCGGCCAGGCGCCGGTGCCGCCAGAGAGCAAACCATGACCGCATTTCCCAGCGTACGATCCGTTACCACGCTGATCTCCGCCATGATCCTCGCCCTGGTGGTGAGCAGTTGCGGCGGCGCTGCCAGCGGCGGTAAGGATGCCGGCAAACGGCCACGCCTGCGTTTCCCGGTTGAAGCCCAACCAGTGAGCACCGGCGTGGTCACCTATGTGGTCAGCGCCGTCGGCTCGGTCGAAGCGTTTGAAACTGTACGCATCACTGCCCGCGTCGCCGGACGGGTGAGTGCGGTCGCCTTCCAGGAAGGCGAGAGCACCACCACCGAACGCGTGCTGGTGGAGATCGAACCGGAGCGTTTCCGCCTGGCGCTGAACGCCGCGAAGGCGCAGCTGGCCAAGGCCGAAGCCATGCAGGTCGACGCCAGCGGATCGCTGGCGCGCCGCGAGTCGGTCAATCGCGAGAATCCCGGCTTGGTGCGTGAAGAAGACCTGCAGGCCGCGCGCGCCCGCGTCGCCACCACCATCGCCGAACGTGATTTGGCGCGCGCGGCGCTCCAGGTCGCCGAACTGGATCTGGCGGATGCGTTGGTGCGCTCACCGGTCGCCGGCGTGTTGCAGACGCGCCCGATCCAGACCGGCCAGTATGTGCAACCCGGCACCCAACTGGCGACCCTGCTGCGACGCGATCCCTTGCTGGTGCGTTGCCGCATCCCGCAGATGGACGCCACCCGCATCACCACCGGGCAGCGCTTACGCTTCCGCGTCGATGAAACCGGCACGGACTACGGTGCGGTGATCTCACATCTGGGCGCCGGTGCCGATCCGACCACGCGCCTGGTCGATCTCACGGCGCACGTCGATGATCCGCAACAGGCCAAGCTCATCCCCGGGTCCTTCGCCCGCGTGACCATCGCGGTGCAGTCGCAGGAATCCGTGGTGGTGCCCGCGGCGGCGATCCGTCCGAGCGAACGGGGTTTCCTCGCCTACATCGTACGCGGCAAGGACGACGACGAACGCGCCGAGGAGCGCGTCCTGTCGCTCGGCCTGCGCACCGCCGATGGTCAGGTGGAGATTCGCAAAGGACTGACGGCCGGTGAGCGACTGATCGTGCTCGGCGCAGAAGGCCTGAGCGATGACGCCCGCATCACGGTTCAGAAGCTGCCGGCACCTGGGGCTCAGACTGCTGCGCCTAAATCACCGCAATCTGCCGCCAAGCCATGACACTGAGAGAAGACGTGCGAGGTGCGAGGTGCGAGGTCCGTGGCTGGAAGACCTGGCTCTTCGCGAGCTCGGCTATCGACCAAGCATGTTCACCCAACGGCGATAACCGTCTTGCCATAAACCTCGCACGGCTGTTTCTCGCACGGCTGTCATTTCCATGAACCTCACCGAAGCCTGCATCCGCAATCCGGTGATGGCCTGGATGCTCATGGCCGTGGTGGTGCTGTTCGGCGCCGTCGCGTGGAAACGCATCGGCGTCAGTCAGTTCCCGGATGTTGACAAACCGACCATCAGCATCTCGGTGACCTGGGAGGGCGCCGCACCGGATGTCATCGAACAGGATGTGGTCGACGAACTGGAGACCGAGCTCAGCCAGGTCGAAGCGCTGGTGAGCATGCGCAGTTCGTCGCGCCAGGGCAGCGCCAGCATCGAGCTGGAATTCCCCATGACGCGCAACATCGACGCGGCCATGCAGGACGTGCAAGCGGTGATCGCCAAGGAGATGCGCAGCCTGCCGCCAGGCATCGATCCGCCGTCGGTCAGCAAATCGAACACCGACGACTCGCCGATCATGTGGCTCAGCCTGTCGGGTGCGTTTTCACCGCGCTTACTGAGCGACACCGCACGGTACCGCATCCGCGATCAGCTGCAGAGCATCCCAGGCGTCAGCGAGGTGTTCCTCAGCGGCTGGCGTGAGCGCAATGTGCGCGTGTGGATCGACGGCGAGCGACTGTCCGCCCGCGGACTGACCATCGATCAGGTGATCGAGGCCCTCAACCGCCAGCACGTCGAACTGCCAGCCGGTCAACTCGAAGTCGCCGGACGTGAATTGAACGTGCGCGTGATGGGCGAGGCGATGGACCTGACCGCCCTGCGTGCGCTGGTGGTGGCGACCCAGAGCGGCACGCCGGTGCGCCTCAGCGAAGTGGCGCTGATCGAGGACGGCTTTGCCGACCTCACCAGCCTGGTGCGCGTCAACGGCGTCCCCTCCTCCGGCCTGGGCATCCGCAAACAGCACGGCGCCAATGCGGTCGAAGTGGCCAAAGGCATCTACGCCGCAGTCGAGCGCATCCAGCCGACCCTGGACGACGGCATGCTGCTGGCGGTGACGTTCGACAGCACGCGCTTCATCGAGGAATCGATGAACGAATTGCAGTTCGAAATCATCGTCGCGATCTTCCTCACCGCGATTCTGTGCTGGCTGTTCCTGGGTAGTTTCTCTTCGACGCTCAACGTCATCCTCGCCATCCCGATGTCGCTGCTGGGCACCATTGGCGTGCTCTACTTCTTGGGGATGACGCTCAACACCTTCACCCTGCTCGGCCTTGGCTTAGCGGTGGGCCTGGTGGTCGACGACGCGATCATGGTGCTGGAGAACATCACCCGGCACCGCGAGGAAGGTCGCAGCCGCATCGAGGCCGCGCGCATCGGCACGCGCGAGATCACCTTCGCCGCGCTGGCGTCGACGCTGGCGGTGGTGGCGATCTTCTCGCCGGTGTTGTTCATGGACGACATGATCGGGCGCTTCTTCTTCCAGTTCGGCGTGGCGCTGTGCGTGGCAATCCTGTTCTCGTACGTCGAAGCCGTGACGCTGACGCCGGCGCGCTGCGCGCAGTTCCTCGACATCACGCCACGCCGCAGCCTGATCGGGCGCGCGGCGGATGGCTTGTTCACCTGGCTGGCGACGACCTATGGCAAGGTCCTGCCGATCGCCGTGCGCCATCCGGTCAGCACCATCGTGGTGACAGGCGGAGCGCTGACGCTGGCGTTGTTGGTGCTGTTCCGCCTGCCGGTCGAGTTGGTGCCGTCGCAGGACCAGAGCCGGTTGATGGTGCGCGTGTTGACCGCGGTCGGCACCGACGTGTTGGAGACCGACCGCTTGATGCGTCGGGTCGAAGACTACGTCAATGCCCAGCCAGAGGTGAAGACCTCCTACACCTTCGTCGGCAGCCGCCGCAATGACGCGGGAAATGAAGCGGGCATGTACCTGACGCTGGTGCCAACTGGTGAACGCGCGGTGTCGCAGAGCGCGTTCCAACAGCGTCTGAGCAAGGAACTGCGCACCTACCCAGGCATGCGCATCCAGGTCATCGACATGAGCCAGCAGATCCTCACCGCCGAACGCGGCGGCGGATCGCCGGTAGTGTTCACCGTCCGTGGCCCCGACTGGGACACCCTGGTGCAGCAGAGCAATGAGTTGATGACGCGCATGGCCGAGAGTGGCGTGATGATCGAACCCAACACCGATGTGCGCGTCGGCATGCCGGAGCTGCGCATCTTCCCCGACCGCGAACGCTGCGCCGATCTGGGCGTGCCGATGGAGCAAGTGGCCAACGCCATCCAGGTGTCGCTCGGCGGCGTACGCTCCGGCAAGTTCAGCGACGATGGTCGGCGCATGGACATCCGCGTGCGCTTGCTGGCGGATCAACGCACCCGGCCGGAGGATCTCGACCACATCCTGCTGCGCACGCGCGCCGGTGACCTGATCCCCCTCACCGCCCTGGTACGGTTCGAAGAGCGTCCGGCAATGCAGAGCATCGCCCGCGCTGATCGTGAACGCGCGGTGCGCCTGACGTCGAACCTTGCTCCAGGCAAAGCCCAGGGAGAAGCCCTGGCGTGGGTGCGCGAGCAGCAGAAGACCCTGCCCGATGGCTACCGCATCGTCTTCGACGGCGCGAGCGCCAACCTGATGAAGTCGCTGTGGACCTTGATCGTGGCCTTCGTCTTCGGCTTGGTGGTGTCGTACATGGTGCTCGCCAGTCAGTTCAAGTCGCTGCTCCATCCGCTGACGGTGTTGTCGGTGTTGCCACCGTCGATCTCCGGTGCCGCGCTGGCGCTGTGGGCCACCGGCATGTCGCTCAACGCCTTCAGCGTCATCGGCATCATGCTGCTGATGGGCATCGCCAAGAAGAACTCGATCATTCTGGTCGACTACACCAACCAGCTGCGTGAACGTGGCGACGCACCGGATGCGGCGACGGCGGTGCTCAAAGCCGGCCCGATCCGCCTGCGACCGATCCTGATGACCTCCGGTGCCACCGCGATCGCAGCGGTGCCGCTCGCGCTGGCACTAGGCCCGGGTGGTGAACTGCGCATGCCCATGGCCATCGCCGTGATCGGTGGCGTGATCGCCTCGACCCTGCTGAGCCTGGTGGTGGTGCCGGCGGTGTATGTGCTGATGGACCGTCTGCTGCGATGGGTGAAGCCTAATACCAAAACGGATTAAACCGCAGTGACGCAGAGGTACGATGAGGGCCGCAGAGCAGACATATCTGTCGTTTTCGTCTCTGCGGCCCTCATCTCACCTCTGCGTCTCTGCGGTTTTCCCCCTCTCGTCTCGATCGATGTTTGATGAAGGACTGGTATCAGCGCAAATTGCCGCTGTGCAGCCCGCATTCCTTCTTGGTGCCCTCTTCCCACCACCAACGGCCTTCGCGTTCGTGCTGGCTGGGCAGGATCGGTTTGGTGCACGGCTCGCAGCCGAGCGAAACGAAACCTTTTTCGTGCAGCGGATTGAACGGCACGTTTAGCGCCCGGATAGCGAACCACACGTCGTTCAAGCTGGTGTTGGCCAGCGGATTGAACTTCATCAGTTCGCCGCCGCCGAGGCCCTTGAACACCGGATCGACTTGTGAGATCGGCACCGCACCACGTGTCGGGCTTTGGTCACGACGCTGACCAGTGATCCAGGCCTTGAGGCCAGACAACTGCCGACGCAGCGGGTCGACCTTGCGGATGTCGCAGCACTCCTTGTGACCGTCCTGATAAAAGCTGAACATCCCTTTGGCGCGCACCAGCTTCTCGACCGCCTCGGCCTGCGGGAAGCAGTACTCGATGTGCAGGCGATACCGTTCCTCCACTGCCTGGAAAAAACGGTAGGTCTCGGCGTGCAGACGACCGGTGTCGAGGCTGAAGACGCGAAACGGCAGACCGGTCTGGGAAGCGTATTCGATCAGCAGCACGTCTTCGGCGCCGCTGAAGGAGATGGCGGCGTCTTTGCCGTACGTCTTCAGGACGTGGGCGATGATGTCGGTTGGGCTGGCGGTCGAGAGGTCGGTCATGGGGTTTCCGGAGAGAGTCCGGAAGTCCGGAAGTCCGGAAGTCCGGAAGTCTCG
>JANPLC010000238.1:0-31209 GCA_031426335.1 Planctomycetota bacterium | reverse complement strand
GGCGGGGGGATGCTGACTGGGGGGTGGGGGGGCAATGTGGTGCGGCGGTGGTGACTACTCGTGCCAGGGGCTTCTCGCCGGTGGTCGGGCCACGCCCCCCCGGGGCGACACGCCCGTGCCACGGAAAAGGCGCCTTCGCACCTTGCTGCTCGTGGTGAGTGGTTGAATCTCCCGCCATGCCCCTCCACCTCGCCGACGAAGCCGCGACGCAGCGTCTAGGAAAATTGTTGGCCGGCAGCGTGCAGGTTGGCGACCTCATCGCGCTCGATGGCCCGCTTGGCGCCGGCAAGACCACGCTGGTGCGTGCGCTGGTGGAGGAACTCGGCGGCGATCCGGCGGAGGTCTCCAGCCCGACCTTCACGTTGCTCAATCGCTACGAGGCGCGTCTGCCGGTTGTGCATGTCGACGCGTATCGACTGCAAGGCCCCGCCGCGCTCGCCGGACTAGGCTTCGATGAGTTGGCAGAAGACGGCATTGGCATCGTGGAATGGGCAGAGCGAGTGTCCGCGGCGTTGCCAGCGGCCTACACGTGGCGTGTCGTCCTCAGCCATCGCGCCGATGGACGTGAGGCGCAGGTCGCACCACCGGCTGGTCGATCGGTTCCGTGGTTGCAGACCACACAGACCCTCTGAGCGTGGCCCTGCGCCCAGCCCCATCCCTAGATCGTCACCAGGGTATCCATGAGTTCTGCATCCGGTGTTCCGCATCACGATCCCACGCCCGCGACCGCAGCGCCGTTTCTTGCTCCCAAACCGCCCGCCGCGGCAACGGCGCACAGTACGTCCGGCGTGCCGCCGCATGATCTGACGCCGGCGACCGGCGTGCCGTTCATCGGTGAACAGGGCCTGCCCAACGTCCGTGCGACCGGAGGAACCCTCGTCCGTCTGCCGGAAGCCCCGGGCGGTGGCGATCCGTTGGTCGCCGCCTATGCGCAACGCTTCCGTGCCACGTGTGCCATGCGGACGTTTTCGTGGGGCTGGTTGATCCTGGGTGTGATCACCGCCTTTGTCGGCGGCAGCATCTGTGGCTCTGTGGTTGCGCCGGAGTTCCAGCTCCACGAGGATCGTTCGGCAGTGGCGCACCTGGCCAATCGCCTGTTGGGCAATCCCTGGGCGGTGGTCGGTGGCATGATGGTGGCGGCGTTCATCACCAGCACGCTCGGCGTAGTGCTCAACCGCCGGACGGTGCCGTGTGGTCAGGAGCCGTGGTTTGGTTTTCTCATCGCCGTGGCGATCTACCTGCCGTTTTATGATCCGCTCATCGCGCTCGGGGTTGCCGGCGGCACGCTGACGTTGGTCTATGTCGCGACGATCGGCTTCCGCCTGTTGGCGATGGCGGTCGGCGGCAAACGCGGACTGCACCATGCGGTACTCGACGAACCGGCTGGTGGCTGGCCGCTCTACACCGTGCTGGTGCCGCTCTACAAGGAGCGCAACGTTGCGCGCAACATCCTGGTCGCGCTCAGCAAGCTCGACTACCCGCACGACCGGCTCGACGTGAAGTTCCTGCTCGAAGCGGATGATCCGGACACCTTGGAAGCCATCACCAATGCCGGCATCCCAGCTTATGCCGAAGTCGTAGTCGTTCCCGCCGGCCAACCCAAGACCAAGCCGCGCGCCTGCAACCATGGCCTAGACCGTGCGCGAGGCGAGTTCCTGGTGATCTTCGACGCTGAGGACCGACCGGAACCGGATCAGCTCAAACAAGCCGTGCTGGCCTTCCGCGACAGCGAAGAGCACATCGTCTGCCTGCAGGCGCAGCTCGCCTACCACAACCACGCGCAAAACCTGCTGACGCGCTGGTTCGCGCTGGAATACAACGTGTGGTTCCGCCGTTACCTCGACGGCCTGGTGGCGCTCGGCGTGCCCATTCCGCTGGGCGGCACCAGCAACCACTTTCGCACGCGTATCCTGCGCGACATCGGCGGCTGGGATCCGTTCAATGTCACCGAGGACTGCGACCTGGGTGTGCGCCTCTACATGGCCGGCCACCACACGCGCACGCTCGACAGCACCACGTGGGAAGAAGCGAACAGTCGCGTCGGCAACTGGATCCGTCAGCGCAGCCGCTGGCTGAAGGGCTACCTCATCACCCACCTGGTGTGGGGCCGTCGTCCGTGGTTGCTGGTGGCCAAACTCGGACCGTGGGGTGCGCTCGGCTTCATCTTGTCGGTGTTCTGCGTCTCGATCCTCTCGGCGCTCAACCTAGTGTTGTGGGCGATCAGCGGTGTCTATGCGACCCTGCTGGCGATAGACATGTCACGTGGATATGGTTTCTGGGAACTGCTCACGACCAGCGATCAGCTGCGGGATCGCTACAGTTGGCAAATGATCTTCAGCGGTGCGGGCGAAGATCCGACGTTGGCGATGATGAGCCAAGTGTTCTTCGCCGCTTCAGTGGCGCTCATCCTCGGCAACCTCGCCTTCATCCTGATCAACTTCCTCGCTGGTCGTCGTCCTGGGCAAAAAGGCCTGCTGTTTGCCGCGCTGATCTCACCGCTCTACTGGATCCTGCTCGCCATCGCCGCGTGGAAGGGAATGTGGCAGCTGATCTTCAAGCCGCATTATTGGGAGAAGACAGTGCATGGGTTGGATGAGGGGCACTCGAAGGAGGGGTGAGCAGTGCGACTGGGAGTCCTGCTTAAAGATGAACGGTTGTGGATCACCGTGGCGATGCTCACGGTGGCTTCGCTCATCCTGGTGTGGTGTTTCTGGCATTCGATCGCACTGATGCGGGCGCTGTCGTTGGTTCATGTTGAACATGGCAAGCTGTTGGTCGACGGAGTGGAGATCAGCAATCCCTCCTTGGCGACGCGCAATCGTGAGGTCCATGGTCGTTGGACGTTCTGGGCGAAAGACCTCGATGATGCCACCGATGTCGCGGCCGCGTATTGTGGTTGGAACACCTATGACGACGAGCATGAATCGCTCATCTCGTTTTTCAGCATCCCGAGGCTCTACCGTCAAGCTGTCGCCACCGTCACTCGGAAGGTCGGAAGCCAACCGGAGATCTATCGTTGGGAGGACGATGAGACATGGGAGCGGCTAAGTGCGATCTGGCAGCTCGACTCGCACTACCTTGAACTCACGGCCGGCCACAACAATGACAACGACAGCGTCAGCATCAGGATCTTTCCCGGCCGCCTTGATTGGGAGGCTGTTTCAAAGCACGGGAGGCAAACGAGGTTCAATCGCCATCCGGTCAGCGAACAGGACGTAGCGAGTTTTCTGGCGACCTTCCGCGGTCGATGACGCGGGCTGATTCCGCTCATGAAACCGGCTGTTCCGACTTTGTGTCCCACGATTCCCTATTGGTGAGGTTACTTTCTACGCCCAATCGGTCAGGTTCTGTTGCGTACTGCCAAAGGCAGGCAACCTGCCGAGATGCCCATGACCAAACGTTTTTCCCTGTCTGTCGTGATGTTGTTCGCCCTGGGTTCTCTGATGGAGCGTGCAGTGGCAGGCGAGCCGCTGCACTTTGCCTACGTCAGTGGGAATTCGAATACCGTCGAGTGCTTTCCCTTTGATGCCACGGCTTCCACGGTCGGAGGGATGCTGGAGAGTGTCGGCACTTCAAACGTCGGCAGTTCGTCGGGCTACTTGGCGTGGTCGCCGGATCGCACGAAAATGTACGGGCTTCGTTCCAGCACCTTGGTAGGGGCGTACAACATCAATCCGACCACCGGCGCTCTGACGACCTTGGGAACGCCGGTGTCAGCTACTGGTGCGACTGGCGCGACACACCTCTGCGTGCATCCGTCCGGCAAGTGGGTGTTTGTCGCCTACTATGGCACTGGACACGTGGCGTCGTTCCCGGTCAAGACCGATGGCAGCCTGGATACTGCGGTCACCGTTACGGACGCAGGAGACAACGCGCACATGGTGTTGACGAATCGGGCGGGCACGCGGCTCTACGTTCCGTGCTTGGGTTCGGACCACATCGCGATCTACCAGATCAACCAGACCACCGGCGCGCTGACTGCCAACGCCATCCCGTTCGTGACGGTGCCCGACACCATCACGACTCCGAACCTGCTGCCGGGTCCGCGACACATGGATTTCAACAGCACGGAGACCCGTGCCTACGTGATCAATGAACTCGAATCGAGCATGACCACCTTCACCCACAATCCGGCAACCGGGGCGCTGACCAATCCGTTGACGGTGTCGACCCTGCCGGGTGGCTTTGTCGGAACCAATACCTGCGCGCATGTGCTGGTCGCTAACGATGACGGTACGCTCTACGGTTCGAACCGTGGCCACGACAGCATGGTGTCGTACCGCATCACTCCGAGCACCGGTCAGCTGGTCGTGCCGCCGACGTGGAACACCGTTGCCGGCGAGATCAGCCATCCGCGTGATTTCACCCTCGATCCGAGCGGCACGGTGTTGTTGTGTGCGAATCGCGACAGCAACACGCTCACGGTGTTCCGCGTGACGCCAGCGACGGGTGTGTTGACCCGGCTGGGCGTGCAGGCGGTGGCTGCTGGGCCGACATTCGTCGGAGTGATGCCCAATCGCAGCGTGCTCAGCAGTCTGTCCGTGTCGCCCACCAGCCAGACCGTCGCAGCCGGTGCGACGTATGATTTCAATGTCCAGGGACTCGACCAGTTCGGGGATCCTTTTACCACACCAGCGGTGACGTGGTCGGTGACCGCGGGGGCAGGCAGCATCACTAACGCGGGGCTGTTTACTGCACCAGCTGCGGCGGGGCCCTCTACCATCACGGTGACTGATGGCACGCGTTCAGCGAATGCGACCGTCACCACCACGGTCGCTGGTGGCGGCGGTGGCAGCGGTGGCGGTGGCGGTGGCGGTGGTTGTGGTCTTGGTGGCGGCGTGGCGTCACTGTTGTTCGCGCTGTGGTTGTTGGCGCGGTGTGGTCTGCGCGACCGGCGCTGAAAACGCAAACACCCGCGCCATGGGCGCGGGTGTCGTGCTGAAGTTCGAACTGGTTCGACTTACTTTTTCTTCTGCGCCGCGAGGTACTCGACGATGTTGACCAAGTCGTCGGTGGTCAGCGCGCGGTAGAGGCCGACCGGCATCAGCGACATCGGCTGTTTGGTGCGGCTGACGATGTCGGCTTTCTTGAAGGTGGTCTTGACGCCACCCATGGCTTTGACGGTGACTTCGGTGTCGGTCTCGCCGGCGATCATGCCCATGGCGACTTCGTCGCTTTCGAGTTTGATCAGCACCGATTCGTAGCCGGGTTCGAGGACCTTGTTGGGGTCGAGGATCGACTCGAAGATGTTTTCCTTGGTCTTGCGCGAGCCGATGTCGGAGAGGTTCGGTCCGAAGTCGATGCCGGCACCATTGACCTGGTGGCAGATGCCGCACAGGGGAGCGAAGGAGGCTTGGCCCTTGGCGGCATCGCCTGTCAGCTTGGCCAGCTCGGCCGCGGCCGCGATCGGCTTGTTGTCGCGGTCGACCGGAGCGTCAGCACCAAACACGGTGGAACCGATCAGGGCGACGGCAACGAAGGTGGACAGGAGGCGCATGCGATTTCCTCTGGGTTTGGTGGTCGCTGGAAGCTGGGCGGAAAGGTGGCGGAGGGTCAGGGTTGTTCAAGCCCAGGTTGGCAACCCTACGCGACCTATTCGTTTGGTGACGAGCGGATGATGTGTCTCAGGCCAGTGGCTATTCGGCGCAACGGGAGGCTTGCGCCGGAAGTCGCAGCCAAGGCCTGAAATCAGCCGTTGCCGAAACGCTGGCCATCGGAGCGACCTTGAGGCCGCCCGCCTTGGCCCGACTGGGAGCGCTGGCCGTGGCCTTGTTGCCGTTGCCCGCCGTGGCGCTGACCGCCGCCGTTGCCACCGCGTGCATCCCGGCGCTGGCCTCCGAAACGCTGCGGACGTTCGCCCATGGCCTGGGCTGAACGCGGGGGTGGCGGAACACCTTTGAATGGGTGCTCGGCTTCGGGCACTGGCTTGCGGATCAGGCGTTCGATGGCGCGCAGATCGGAACGTTCGTCCTGATCGCACATGCTGACGGCGATACCCGAAGCACCCGCGCGACCGGTGCGACCGATGCGGTGGACGTAGGTCTCAGGTTCATGCGGTACGTCGAAGTTTACCACGTGGGTGATGCTGTCGATGTCGATGCCGCGCGCGGCGATGTCGCTCGCCACCAGTACGCGGATGCCACCTTCGCGGAAGGATTCGAGCGCACGTACGCGGGCGTTCTGGCTCTTGTTGCCGTGGATGGCGGCGGCCTTGACGGTGCACTGTTCGAGCCAGCGCACGACCTTGTCGGCGCCGTGTTTGGTGCGGGTGAAGACCAGCACTTTTTTCCACGCCGCGTCATCAAGCAGGTGCTTGAGCAGCGCATTTTTGTGGCCGCGATCGATGAGGTAGACCGACTGTTCGACGGTCTCGGCGGACGACGACACCGGCGCGACTTCGACGGTAGCGTGATCGTGCAGCAAGCTGTGGGCCAGATCACGGATCTCGCGCGGCATGGTGGCGGAGAAAAACAGCGTCTGACGCTTCTGCGGGATCTTCGTGACGATCTTGCGGATGTCGTTGATGAAGCCCATGTCGAGCATGCGGTCGGCTTCATCGAGCACGAACACTTGCAGGTTGCGCAGATCGACGAAGCCCTGGTTCATCAGGTCGAGCAGACGGCCTGGACAGGCGATGACGGTGTCGATGCCGCGACGCAGGGCGTCTTCCTGCGGACGCTGACCGACGCCACCAAAGATGACGGTGTGGTGCAGGCCAGCGAAGCGACCGTAGGTGGCGAAGCTCTCGCCGATCTGCAGCGCCAGTTCACGCGTCGGCGTCAGCACCAAGCAGCGGATCGGCTTGCGTTGACCGCGTTCGGTCAGCTGCGGCTTGTTGGCCATCAGGCGTTCAAGGATCGGCAGTGCGAACGCCGCGGTCTTGCCGGTGCCGGTCTGGGCGACGCCCAACAGGTCACGACCGGTGACGATGATGGGAATGGCGCGCTGTTGGATCGGCGTCGGGGTGACGTAGCCGGTGTCCGTGATCGCGCGCTGGAGAGGTTGGGAGAGGGGGAGTTCGGAAAACTGCATGGGATCGCTTTTCCCTCAGTCGAGGGAGCTTTCGGGGAGGTGCGCTCTCCGAAGGCGAAGCCAGCAGGAGCGCGAGTTGATCGACAACCGGATGGTTGCCGAAGGAAAAAAGTGAACCCCGGTTGGTTTCACCAGCCGGGGTTCGTCGGATGGATTCTGGTTTGGAGGCGCCGCCCGGAATCGAACCGGGGTACACGGATTTGCAATCCGCTGCGTAGCCTCTCCGCCACGGCGCCGGATACCGCCACTGTCGTTACGACAGCAGCGGTGTTGAACGGTTATTTGGGAACAGCGACCTTGGCGGCGACTTTGACGCGCAAGGGCTTGACCACGAGGCCCTTCTTGATGGCTGAGGTGCTGACCCATTCCTTGCGGACGACGCCGTCGACCAGGATGCGCAGCTTCTTGAGGTTGGCCTTCACCTTCCGCTTGGTGCGGCCCTTGATCTTGTTGCCCACGCCGCCATCGCGACGGGCACCCTTTTCAGAACGGATCCAACCGGTTTCAGTCTTTTTGCCGGTGAAGAAGCAGACGTGCGACATGGGAAACCTCTGGGAAGACGGGCTTTCAGTGAAGGGCGGGGAGCATAGGGCGGAAGGCGGTGGGTCAAGATGGTCCTCCGCCAGGATTGCCACCATCGATTGCCATCGTCCGGAAGTCCGGAGGTCCGGAGGTCCGGAGGTCTCGTGGGCAGCGACTGTTCTGGCCGCGACGATCGCCGGAATCAGACGACTTCCGGACCTCCGGACCTCCGGACTTCCGGACCGGGGCAATCCAGGAACATCGCATCCCCATAACTGAAGAACCGATACCGCTCTACCACCGCCGTGCGGTAGATCTCGTGCAGGCGTTCCACTCCGGTGAAACACGACACCAGCATCAGCAGCGAAGAACGCGGCAGATGGAAGTTGGTCATCAGGCAGTCGACGACCGCGGGCTTGCGCGGCGGATGCATGAACAGCGAGGTCCAGCCGGCATAGGGGGCCAGCCCGCCAGCCTGGGCCGCGGCGGTCTCCAAGGTGCGTACCACGGTGGTGCCGACGGCGACCACGCGGCCACCACGAGCGCGGCAGGCGGCAATGGCGGCGATGGTTGCTTGCGGGCAGGCGCAGTGTTCGGCGTGGATGCGGAAGTCTTCGACGCGTTCAGTGTCGACCGGCTTGAAGGTGCCGGGTCCGATGGCGAGATCGACGTGCGCGGTGCTGACGCCGAGTGCGGAGATCTGTTCCAGCAACGCCTTGGTCAGGTGCAGGCTGGCGGTTGGCGCGGCGACGGAGCCTGGGGAATCCGCGAACACCGTCTGATAGCGCTCGCGGTCGTCGGGACGATCGCTGCGCTTGATGTACGGCGGCAGCGGGATGTGGCCGATGCGGTCAGCCAGCGCGAGCACAGAAACGCCCTGAGGAAACGCCAGTTCACGCTCGCCGTCGTCGTGGCAGACGGTGACTTCAGTGCGGACCTCGGCGAGGGTGATCACTGATCCGACGCGCACCTTGCCGCGGATCAGGCAGCGCCAGTGCTGGCGTTCGTCGTTGGTCGGCTGCGGATGGATGAGCAGGACCTCGACGTCGCCGCCGCTGTCTTTACGTCCGAGCAAGCGCGCGGGAATCACGCGGGTGCGATTGAGTACCAGCAGATCACCAGAGCGAAGAAACGACGGCAGATCACGAACGTGGCGATGGTGTGCGTCGCCTGCGTCGCGGCTCGCAACCAGCAGGCGTGCGGCATCACGTGGCTCGACCGGTTCCTGGGCGATCAGGTCTGACGGCAGGTCGTAATCGAAGAGCGCGGTGTCCACGGTGGTGGAGTCAGCCCATCTGCGCCATGATCGCCGGCTTATACGTCTGGTCCGCCGCGAGCGCGCGACCAAACCATTGCTTCGCCTGCGGTTCGTTGCCGCGCGCACGTTCGGCGATGCCGCGGTAGAACGCGATCTCTGCCCGTTGACGTGCGGTCAGCCGTGCATCGGTGGAGGCACGCTCCAACAGCGCTTCGCCGCGACCCGGATCGTCGCCGTTGCGGAACGCCATCATGGTGTGGAACTGACCGTGTTGCAGCAACGCCGGGCCGTAACCGGGATCAATGGCGAGTGCGCGTTCCACCGCCGTGCGTGCGGCGTCGAAGCAGTCGCCCTTTTCCAGCACCGACGCAATGCCACGACTCGCGCTGATCAGCGTCGCAGCGAGCAGCGTCCAGGCGCCGGGATCGTTCGGCAGCGCGGCGGTGGCGGCCTCGGCCCACACCACGGCCTTGCCGACGTCGCCGCCTTCGTTGGCCTGGGCGACGGCCTCCTCGAACGCGGCGAGATCTTTTGCGTTGTTGTCAGAAAGAGCCGCAGTGCCGCTGCGCGGGATCGCGGTCGGCTTGACGTGCTGCCAACCTGGCTGGCCAAGATCCGCAACACCAGCCCACGCGCGCAAAATTGCGTAGCGAGGCGTGCCCCAGACTTCGGGAATACGCGTGATCCACGCGGGCATGTTGTCTTCCATCTCACGCATCGTCTGTTCCAGCGTGTGGCCGGCAGCGTGGTGGCGTTTGACCTCGTCGAGGAAATAACGGCAGATGCGTTCGAGCATCGCCAGTTCGGCCTCACGTGCGACCGGACCGTGGCCGGGTGAGACGTGCAGTGGCTGGAAGCCGCGCACTTCATCGATCGCCTTGATCCAGGCGTCATTCTCCAGGCCTTCTTGCTGGCTCGGCTGGCCGAAGATCGGAAAGCTGCCGGTCATCACCGTGTCGCCGGCGGCCAGCACGCGTTCCTCGGGACACCACACCAGCGTCGGATCAGCGGTTTCGGCGTCGTGGCCGAGTTTCAGTTCCAGGCTCAGCCCGCCCAGGTCGAGGCGCTTGGCGTCCTCGGCAAAGACATCCGGCTGCAGGGGGTCGGGACCGAGTTCGAAGCCGCGACCCGAGAGAAAGCCCTTCTGGCGTGGTGCGCGCTCAATCATCGCCTTGGCCGTGCGCCGGCTGGCGACCAGCGTGGCGCCGGCCTGCTTGAACACTTCGTTGCCGTTGGTGTGGTCCCAGTGGTAGTGGGTGTTGATGGCGTAGAGCAGCGGCTTCCCGGGCCAGCGATCCTTCAGCGTCGCCAGCACCCGGCGAGCGAGGGCGTGGTTGACCTGGGTGTCGACGATAGCCAGGCCGCGCTCGCCGATGAACACCGTGGTGTTGACGATGTTGCGCCAGATGCCCGCCCGTTCGGATAGCGGCTCATACGAGCCGTAGGTGCGGGGGGCGAAGGGATTGCCGGCAGGTCGCATGGCGCGCCATGAAAGCGCCCAACTCTTCCACCACAACCGGGCGGATGCCGCACATGAACAACGCCGGCAGCCACCCGGTTGTGGAGTCCAGCCACGGTCACTAGGGTGCACCTATGAATCAGGATCAGCGCGCCGCGGTGATGGCGGCCTTGAAACTCACCGACGAACTTCCCGAACACGATGTCCGCGTCGAGGGCATTCCCTTCGTCTCCGGCGCCGTCCGCCGCCAGCGCATCAGCTACGCGGTGCCCGGCAATATCCGCCTGACTGCGTGGATGCTCCACCCGTCTGTCGGCACTGGTCCGTGGCCAGGGCTGTTGGCGCTGCATCCGCACGGCGACGCTTTCGGCCAAGGTGGCGACGAAGTCGCCGGTCAACGTGGCCAGCGCGAACACCACTATGGCTACAACCTCGCCGCGCGTGGCTTCACCGTGGTCTGCCCCGACCTGCCGTGTTTCGGTCAGCAGCAGGCACCCCCCGGCATGCCGACCGACCGTTTCTGGGAACAGCTCTGCCTGTCACGTTCGCTGGCCTACGGCCGCAGCCTGCTGGCTGAGACCATCGACCAACTGCGTTGTGTGCTGGCCGCGTTGCTCGACCTCGACCGCACGCGTGGCCTGACCGCGTCGGTGATCGGCTACGGCATGGGCGCACGAACCTCCGCGTGGCTCGCCTTCACCGATCAGCGCGTCGGCTCGCTATGGATGCACGCCGGCCTTGGCCAACAGGCGGTGATGATCAAACAGGGACGCTTGCTGCCGCGCCACAATCTGCTGCCCGGCTTGCTGGCGATGGGCCTCGATCAGGCCGACATCGTCGCCGACATCCTGCCGCGCAGCGTCGGCATCAGCTACGGCAAGGGCGACCGCGTCGCCACGCCCGAAGCGGTGGAGTCGGTGCTCAAAACCGTGCGTGCTCGCCACGCGTTGTTCCCGCAGTCCAAACTGACGATCCTGGAAGGTGATTACGATCACCGCTTCCCGACCTCAGTGCTCAAGGAGATCGGGGATCATCTTTTGGAGTGGGCGGAGTAGATTTAAAGACGTTGGTCCATACGGGAAAGCATGAGCACCTACGACAGTTCCGTTCGTTTTTGGGACTCGGTCGAAATAAGTCCTCTCAACTACGATCTTCCAGCTCTGAGTTTGTATTGTAGGGAATTGGGTGAAGCGTACTCAAATGGCACGGTGCTTTTGCGAACCTATCAGCTGGGAACGATTCCAGTAGATAGTCCGGATGAACTGTTGGCAGTAACCTGTTTGCTAAAATCGAGATTGCCTGCGCATCCAAGAATTATGCAGGACTTTGGCAGTTACCGTTTGAACGAGGGTGCCAACAGGGAACGAGAATTTCAAGAGATTCACCCATTTGAACTTCCGGGATTGTTGGCGACAAGATTGCAGGCAGGCGGCGCCTACTCGTCGATTCGTAAGGATATGGAGTGCTTCCGGAGATCCTTGGCAGCGGCCTTAGATTTTTGCGGTGGGGACTTGAACACGATCAATGTGTGGGAATGTCGAAGTGCGTGGTCGTCATTCTTTAAGGACGTCGCGTGGGATCTCACGTTGATCCTCCTGCGGCCGTCCGACCGATTGCTTGGCGTGGTGATGGCGACTGACGAGGATTAAGTTGAGATCAATGAAGTGTCGGCAACCGCTCACAGCCCCATGAACCAGCAGCCGAGCTTGAAGAAGAAGCCGTTCCCGGCGATCTTGCCGGCGAGCATCAGCTTGCGCTTCTCCAGCAGCTTGGGCTGCACCTTGGTGCGGAACCAGCGGGTGAAGAGGTACATCGCGATGCCGGCGATGGGTGCGGCGATCAGGCCCAGTACGGTCATGCCCAGCCAGCCGGTGTGCGACCAGTGACTGGCATGCAGGAACGGGATGTCGGCGCAGGTCTGAGCGACGGACGTTAGGCCGGTGCCGATCGATAGTCCGACACCGGTCAGTGTCAGCGCCATGAGCTTAGCCACGCCCATGAACAACAGCAGCGACGCGAGGTGGCAGTTGATCACCAGGGCAAGGAACAGCAGCGCAAAGCCCAGTGGTGACGGACCGGCGGACGGGAAAATCGGCAGGAAGCCGAGCAGCACGCCGAACCATGCGCCAACGGCAAGCTGCCAGGGAGCGGCGGCCGAGGCCAAGCCTTTGAGCAGGCCACGAATGAGTTTGAGCAGGGTGAGCATTATTTACCGAGCCCCTTGAAGAGGTCCTTGGCCTTGTCGGTCGCGTCTTTGACAGCGGGATTCTTCTCCAGCTGTTTGTCGAGCTGCTTCGCCCCTTCTTCGATGGCCTTGTCCTTGGCGGCGCCAACCGCGCTGGCCTTGAGCGAATCCATGCCGGTGTCGGTGAACACTGGCGTCAACAAGCTGCCGCCGAGCTTGGGCGCCCAGGTCACCGGCTTGCCGTCGAAGGCGTTGACCGCGGCAGCGAACTGCCGGGCGACATCGCCGGCATCCTTGTCCGGCTGCATGGACATCTTGCTGAGCGTGCTGGTCACCGCGCTGGTCTGCTTCCAGCCGGTCCACTGCGTAGCGATGACCAGATCGGCAAGGCCCTTGGCGCCATAGGGCGCGAGCGCGTCGCCGGAGATCTGCTTGGACGACAAGGCTTCGATCGGGACCTGCTTGGCGTCGAGCTGCATGGTGCCGGTTTTGCCGCCCTGGCGGCTGATGACGAGCGCCAACGGACCGCTGCCTTTGGTGGTCAGGTCGCTCTTCAGGTCCATCACCTCATCACCCTTCAAGCGCATCGCGACATTGGTGCCGGTGACGTTGAAGCTGGTGATGTCGAATGGTGATTCATCTGGCAACCCCATGCTGGTGCCGGTGATCGAGAGCTGGCGGATGAGCACGCGCGGCCACGGCTTACCGGGTTGCGGCTGCGGTTCGTAACGCGTGGCGTCCGGCCAGTCGAAGGCGGGCTTGGGCTGGGCGGGAACCTTTTCTTCGGGTTTGGTCGGCTGGGGTTCCTTGCCGGGCTCGGTCGGTTCGCTGCTGGCCTCGTCCTGCGGCGCGTACTTCTTGTACCACTCCATCAGCTGTTTGCCGTAGCCCAGCCAGTCCAACGGTTTCCCAGGTTCGCCTGGTGGCGTGCCGGGAACCTGACCGTCGGGATTGCGCCGCAGGCTGCCGCTCAGGCCTTCGATGACCAAGCTGTCGATCACCACGTCGCCCGAACTCAGGCTGTCCATCAGCGCCACGTCGGCGTTGAGCGTGGTGGCGGTAAAGATCGTGGCAGGCTTTCCGGTTTCACGGATCTTCAGATCCTTGCCGGTCACCGCGCCGCCGAACAGGCTCACCGACAGCTCGCTGTCCTCGGACAGTTCCATGCCTTGGCCTGCCAAGGTGCTCTTGACCTTTCCGACGATCCACGGCTCGACCACCAGTGGGAAGAGCAGGACGCCGATGAGCGCCACCACGAGCAAGGCGATCACCGCTGACTTGCGGAGGAAGCCGGGAGCTTTTGCCGGTGCTGATGCCGGCACTGCCGGATCAGCAGCGGGAGCAGCGGCGTTGGGGGACGTCTCAGTCATGGCGGTCCAGCGGCGGAGGTGACTGCGGAGCGTACAGAGAGAAAAAAGCGTTCAGCGTACGGATCAGTGCGC
Organism: Planctomycetota bacterium; assembly: GCA_031426335.1. Classification (GTDB taxonomy): domain Bacteria; phylum Planctomycetota; class UBA11346; order UBA11346; family UBA11346; genus BOG-1363. The sequence continues at coordinate 17,311 of JANPLC010000238.1, read as the reverse complement.
CAGGACGGCGTTGGCATGGCCGCAGCGCGGGCAGTTCATGCTCTCGCCCTTGGCACGGTGGGCGACGCTCATCCACGTGCCGCAATCCTTGCACACCATGGCATCGGGAACGCCCTCGACCTTCGCGGCCGCCGGCGCGTCGTCGTCATCGAGGTCCAACTCATCGTCATCACCAGCGATATCGACCGCCGCGTCGGCCGCACCCATTTCGCCCAGGTGGAAGGTCAGGCGGGCCTTGCCGCACTTGACGATGTCCTTCTCGGCCAGCTTGGTTTTGTCGGTCAGTTTGTTCTTGCCGAGGTAGGAACCGTTGGAACTACCGAGATCTTCGACGAACCAGTCCTCACCGTTCTTGGTGAACGCCGCGTGTTCGCGCGAGATCGAGGCGTGTTTGATCGAGATGTCGGCTTCGGACGTGCGGCCCAGAACCATGCGATCCTTGCCCAGCGCGCTACGCGTATAGCCTTCGGCGCCCTTGATGCGGATGGTAACGAAGGCCATGGGTTCTCCTGGTCCTTCAGATACCGGTATCCCCGCAGCGTTCAAGCCGAGGCGACACGGATTTCCCGCCGTTCCGCTCTGAGTCATCCACTTCCGGGCATCATTGACGACCACCATGGATCAGCTCTCGACTATTGACGACCAACGTGCCTGGAGCCGCGCAGCCCATATGGCGGGCAAACGCATCGGTTTTGTCCCCACCATGGGCGCCCTGCACGAGGGCCACATCAGTCTGATCACCAAGGCCCGCGCCACCTGCGACCTGGTGGTGGCCTCGGTGTTCGTCAACCCGACCCAGTTCGACAACCCCGAAGACTTCGCCAAGTACCCGGTGACCCTGGAGGACGACTTGGCCAAGCTCAAAGCCGCCGGCGTCGACGCGGTGTTCACCCCGACCAAGGAGCAGATGTTCCCCGACGGCTACTGCACTTTCGTCGAACTGGTCGGCCCACTCACCGACAAGATGTGCGGCGCCGCCCGTCCCGGCCATTTCCGCGGCGTCGCCACGGTGGTGACCAAGTTGTTCAACATCGTGCAGCCCGACGTGGCGGTGTTCGGCGAGAAAGATCTCCAGCAAGTCTTGATCATCAGCCGCATGGCACGCGATCTCGACCTCCCGGTGGAGGTCGTCATCGGCGATACGCTGCGTGAAAAAGACGGCTTAGCGATGTCGAGTCGCAACCGCCGCCTGTCGCCCGCGTCGCGGCAGAAGGCCCTCGATTTGCCCAAGGGCCTGGAGTTGGCCCGCCGCGCCTACAAGCAGGGTGAGAGCGCGTCGCTCAAACTGAGCGAGTTCGTCTACAACGAACTGCTGATCCACGAAGGCGTCGAGGTCGACTACTGCGATGTGGTCAGCCTGCGCGGCTTCGAAGAGAAGGACATTGCGGACGATACGTGTTTCATTGCGGCAGCGGCGTTTGTCGATGGCGTGCGCTTGATCGATCATGTGCATCTGGCTGGTCCTGCTATTCCAGTTGCCGTTGATGAGTGACGCTGTGCGAAGTGCGAGGTGCGAGGTGCGAAGTTTCGTGTCCGCAGTTCCCCCGTGGCCAATCCGGCCCGGGGAAGTCGACGGCGGACCTCAGTGCCAAACAACCTCGCACCTCGCACCTCGTACCCCGCACCTCGCACCGCGTAGCGGAGCGATTTCATGAAAGTCGACGTCTATAAAGGCATGAACGACTTCCAGCGCGAGGCCATCGCCTCCTTGGAAGGTCCGTTGCTGGTCGTCGCCGGTGCCGGCTCGGGGAAGACTCGCGTCATCACCCACCGCATCGCCAACATCATCCAACAGGACGTGCGCGCTGATCGCATCCTGGCGATCACCTTCACCAATAAAGCTGCGGGGGAGATGAAGGAGCGCGTCGAGCGCCTGATCCACGTGAAGACGCCGTGGATCACCACCTTCCATAGTGCTGGCCTGCGCATCCTCAAACTGGAGCAGGCTTACACCGGCTTCTCGCATCCGTTCAGCGTGATGGATGAAGACGACCAGAAGCGCTTGTCGCGGCGCATCTGCAAGGAACTGAAGATCGACCCCAAGATGATCGATCCGCGCAAGATCACCTGGCGCATGAGCCAGTGGAAGAACCAACTGGTCGACATCGCCAAGTTTGAGCCGAACGACGATCTCGACCTATGGACGCAGAAATACCACGCGATGTATGCGGCGATATGCCAAGAAGAGTGCTTGGTCGACTTCGACGACCTGCTGGTCAAGCCGGTGCGTTTGTTCGAGCAGCATGAGGAACTGCGCAAGAAGTACGTCGCGCGTTTTCCTTACATCCTGATCGACGAGTTCCAGGACACCAACCAGGTGCAGTACCGGCTGATCCGCCTGCTGTCGGATCACGGTAACATCTGCGCCACCGGTGATCCCGATCAGGCGATCTACGGCTGGCGCGGTGCGGACATCGAGAACATCCTCAACTTCGAACGTGACTACGTTGGCTGCAAGACGGTGTTGTTGGAGGAGAACTACCGCTCATCGAAGACCATCCTGCGCGCCGCCCAGGGCGTGGTGGCGAACAACACCAAGCGCAAAGATAAGACCATCCGCACCGCGAACGCGGAAGGCAAACCGCTGCAGTTGCTCGCCGTCGATGACGAGATGGACGAAAGCCTGGCCGTATCCGCCGCCATAGATCGCATGCACCAGAAGGGCCGCAAGCTTAGCGACATCGCGGTGTTCTACCGCACCAACGCGCAGTCACGCGTGCTGGAAGACGGTCTGCGTCGGCGCGGCATTCCCTACCGCATCGTCGGTGGCACACGTTTCTATGATCGCCGTGAAGTGAAGGACGTGCTCGCGTACTTGAAGTGGATCGTCAATCCACGCGACCGCATCAGCCTGGAACGCATCGCCAACATCCCCAAACGCGGCCTGGGCGAGGCGACCCTCGAACAGTTCTTCACCTTCGCTGAAGATAACGGCGTGGCCTTCCATGAGGTGCTGGAACGCGATGACCTGCTGGAGCGTGTCGCCGTCGGCCGTTCGACCAAGGCGATGAACGATCTGGCGCGCGTCTGGCGCATGCTGCGCAAGCTGCCGCAGGGCAGTCCGGAAACCTGCGTGCGTGGCGTGCTCGATCTCACCGGCATCGAAGAACATTACCGCACCACCGAGGAACCCGCTGAAGGCCAGGAACGCGTGGCCAACGTGCGCGAACTGATCACCGGCGCCGAGCAATACCACCTGCCCAATCCGACCGGCGGCTTGCCTGGGTTCCTCGAACAGGTCGCGCTGGTGACCGATGCGAATCCGAACGAGGTCAACCACGACGTCGATCAGGTGACGCTGATGACCTTGCACGCCGCCAAGGGCCTGGAGTTCGCCTACGTCTTCATCACCGGTTGCGAACAGGGGGTGTTCCCACTCGAACGCCAGGGCCAGATCGCCGACCTCGAAGAAGAGCGTCGTTTGATGTATGTCGGCATTACCCGCGCGAAGCAGGAGCTCTACCTGTCGCGTGCACGCTGCCGCATGCAGTACGGTCAGACCTTCCGGAACGAACCGAGCCAGTTCCTCCAAGAGATCCCTGAGGATTGCTTCGAATCACGTGACGCCACCGGCCGTCGGCCATTGCCAGAGGGCGAGAACGTCCGCGGCACCGCCATGGTCAATCGCGACAAAGAAGCCGGCGCCACCGTCGCCGGTCTGGTCGGCAAGGCCGCCCTCGACGCCGCCTTGGCGATGGGCATCACCACCGGCCTCGACCTCAAGGGGGCGACCCAGCGCGAGAAGAAGGCCTACTACAACGCCCCGGAAGTGCGTGCCGACGATCTCTACCAGCCCGGTGATCGCATTATCCACAGCATCTTCGGCCGCGGCACGGTTGCCGGCATGAAGGGGCCCACAGACAAGCGCAGCATCCTCATCGAATTCGATGCGCATGGCCCGAAGGAATTGCAGATGGCTTTTGCGGCAGGGAAATTGGCGAAGGAGTAGCCTACAGTTGGCGACGGATCAGATCACGACTTGATCGCATCGCATGCATGCCCATCGATTTCGTGCCGGCCCTGCCGCAGAATTGTACTGAGACATGCTTGGCATCTTGCGCCCTCGCACGGTTTCACTACCCCTGGGTCCCCGCCAGAAGACGACCCCAGCGGCAGCTCGCGGGGCCTTCGGCGCAAGGCGGACTTATGCGCGCAGTCACTATGCCATCCCACCCGGCCGTTTGCGCGCTGGCGCTGTTGCTGCTGCTCGCGTCCGGCGCCGAGGCCGCCACTAGCGGCGACTGGCCGGCCGTCGGCAATGACCAGGGCCACAGTGGTTACGCACCGGCGCTGCTCCTGCCGTCTGGGGCGCCGGCGGCGTTGTGGAGCCGAGCAGTCGAACTGCAGGTCGGCGATTCGCCCTGGCCGCTAGTGGTGGGCGGCGGTACGATCTTTACCACGCTCGCCGGCGGCCAACGTGCGGCTCTTCTCGCCCTAGACGCCGCCACTGGGGCGCAGCGCTGGCGCAGCGACCTCTTGTTCCAGCAGCCTGGTGGCGACGTGGAGCCGACCTCCCTGGCCAGCACCCCGGTCTACGCTAATGGGCGGGTGTACTGCTGCGTGCTCCAGCAATGGTCGTGGTCCTACCAGGTGCTCTGCCTCGACGCCGCCACTGGCGCGACGCTGTGGCGTTCAGCCGAACTCTATCCCAACGGCCGCGGCTGGCCGGCGGCGCCGGTGGTCACGGCTGACGGCGTCTACCTCAACCTGGGTTGGGATGGCGGCGTGGCGAGTCTCTTCCGCGTGGCCATCGCCGACGGCGCGTTGCTGGCGGAACTTTACACTGCCACCGAGTCGATCACGCCGCCTGCCATGGCCGGGGGACGTTTGGTGACCTGGTACGACGCCAACCAGGGCGGACTGCCTGGGCAGAGCGGCTATGGCCTCGCTGTGATCGATCCGCTGACCCTGGTGGTGCGCGGCTTCACCCGCATCTCGGAGAGCCTCGGATACCTTGAGGCACAGATGGTGGTAGGTGATGACCTGGCCTTCGTCGGCGATTCTGAGACGTCTACCGTGACCGCGGTCGACCTCGCCACCCATACCCGGCTGTGGTCGTACGCCGCCGAGCCGAGCAGCCGCATGGCGTACGCCGCCGGCGTGCTCTACGTCAGCACCCCGCAGGCCATCCTCGCCATCGCAGCGCGCACCGGCGTGCTTCAGCACACCTACCGCCCCGACGCCGCGGGCCTGGAGGGCATTGCTTCGGCAGCGATCGTCACCCCCGACAGCGTGATCGCGAGCGGGGGCAATACCTACATCTGGTCGCTCGGCAGCAGCCTGCCGCGCACCGTCATCCCTGCGCGCGGGCACACCGCCGCGTTGGCGGGAACGACTCTGGTGGTGCAGAACAACGTGGTGCTCGGCGCGGCCCCAGCCCTGTCACTGAGCGTCTATCGCTTCTCCACCGCCAACCGCCCACCGGTTGCCAGCAGTCAGACCGCGCGCGGTCTGAGCGATGAGCCGCTACGTCTGACCATGAAGGCGTCGGATCCGGAACAACAACCGCTGAGTGTGCGCATCCTCACCGCGCCGACCAAGGGCCGGTTGAGCAGCGCGTCCGTGAGCATGACCTACACGCCAAATGCCGATTTTACTGGGACCGATACCTTCACCTACCGGGTCAGCGATGGCACCAGCGAAAGTGCCACTGCCACGGTCATCCTGATCATCGATCGCCGCGGAGCGTTCATCGAGCGCAACGGACAGGTGGTGGTGGAAGCCGAACACCCACATCGTCGTCAAGCCGGCCGAGGCGTCGCTTCGGCCAGCGCCTGGAGGACGGTGACTGATATCGCAGGCTTCAGTGGCAGTGCCGCGGTGCGCGCTCTGGCCAACGTCGGTGTCAACACCGGTACCACCACCGATGGGCCTCGCCTGGACTACGACCTCCAATTCAGTGCTCCTGGCATCTACCACGTGTGGTTGCGCCTGCAGGGTGAAAGTGGCGCGGATGATTCCGTGCTGGTCGGTCTGGATGGGTGCCCAGTACACTTGGATCCCACCGGCCTGCGCGCTCCGGCCACCACCTGGCAATGGAGCGACGCGGGAGCAGATCGTCGACGGTTCACGGTACGTGTGCCCACGCCCGGGGTGCACACCCTGAATGTGTGGATGCGCGAGGATGGCGTAGCGCTCGATAAGCTGCTGGTGACTGCGTCGCCAACCGTGGTCCCGACCGGCAAGGGCAGCGGTGAGAGTTCCTTTCTTCCTGCCAGCAACCGCGCGCCGGTGGCCGTCATGCGCAGTGATGTGATTGCGGGTCGTGCGCCGCTGCGCGTCACCTTCACCAGCACTGGATCACAGGATCCTGACGGCGGTGCCATCAGCGTCCGCTGGTTGTTCGGCGACGGTTCCGCCGCGACGGGCACCACGGCAGCCCGGACCTTTACCACGCCAGGAATCTATTGCCCCACCGTGATCGTCACCGACGCCGTCGGCGCGATCAGCGTTGCCACCACCACCATCGTGGTCCTGCCTGCTGCCGGCCCCATCGTCGAAGCGGCTGGGCGTGTTGTCATTGAAGCGGAGGATATCGATCGTCAGACGGTTGGCAGCAGTACCGCTGCCAACGCCCGTTGGTTGCCTACCAGAGCACTCAGCGGCTTTAGCGGATTGGCGGCGTTGCAGGCAGCGCCGAATTCGGGAGTGAATACCGGCGGAGCGATCACGGGACCACGCCTGGATTACCACCTGCAGATCGATCGCCCAGGAACGTATTACGTGTGGGTGCGCTTGGCGGGAGCGACCGGCAATGACGACTCGCTGCACCTGGGGCTCAACGGCCAGTTGGCGACGGCAGGGGGTGTAGCTCCCGGGCTGCTAGGTACCTGGCAGTGGAGCAATCGAGTCGCCGGCGCCAGTGTCATCAGTGTCACCATTCCCGCCGCAGGCCGCCACGTCCTCAACCTATGGATGCGCGAAGATGGTGTCGCAGTCGATCGCTTGATCCTGACCACCGATTCGGCGTATCTGCCGGCCAACAGCGGACCGTTGGCCAATCCACGCTTGCCGCAGGGCAGCGGCTGAATTCGCCCACAGCACCATGCACTGAGGAACGGGGATCTTGGCGAGGATCCCGCGCCTGCCATGGTGGGCAGGATGCAGAACATCGTCATCGCCGAACCATACCGTTTTGTACCGCCCCATCGTGGTGGTTTCTGGCCGTGGTTGTTCGGGCGTTTCCTGGTGCGCAGTAAGCTGCGCGATTTCGGCGTTGAACGGGTGGACTTCCGCGGACTTGAGCGTTTGCGGGCTTCCTTTGCGGCCAATCACGGCGTGATGCTGACGCCCAATCACTGCCGGCCGTGTGATCCGTTCGTCATTCTCGCGCTGCTCGCCAACGAAGGCCGCAACGCCTACAGCATGGCCAGTTGGCATCTCTTCAAGCAGAGCTGGATGCAGACGTGGTTCCTGCGTAAAGCCGGGGTGTTCAGCATTTACCGTGAAGGGCTCGATCGCGAATCGTTGCGTCTGGCGTTCGAGCTGTTGGCCGAGGCGCGCCGTCCGCTGGTGTTGTTCCCGGAGGGGGTGGTGACGCGCTCCAATGATCACCTGCTCGATCTCATGGACGGTACCGCCTTCATCGCACGCAATGCCGCCAAGGTGCGCGGCGATAAAGGCAAAGTGGTGGTGCATCCGGTGGCGATCCGCTACCTGCACGAGGGTGATACGACCGCGGCCGTCACGGCGGTGCTGCTCGACATCGAGCGCCGGCTCAGTTGGCGATCACGTCCTGACCTGCCCATTCCCGAGCGCATCGCCAAAGTCGGAGGCGCGTTGTTGGCGCTCAAGGAAATCGAACACCTTGGCACCCAGCAACCGGGAAATCTGGCGGACCGCATCGATCGCTTGGTCGATCACTTGCTGGTGCCGTTGGAGCAGGAATGGCGCAAGGGCAAACGTGAGGACGGTGTGGTGGCACGCGTGAAGGCGCTGCGCATCGCCATCGTACCAGAATTGGCCACCGGTGATCTGGCCGAAGCGGAACGTGCGCGGCGTTGGCGGCAGCTGGAGGATTGTTACCTCGCCCAGCAGCTGTCGCTCTATCCCTGCGGATACCTCGATAACGCGACGCCGGAACGACTGCTGGAGACGGTGGAGCGTTTCGACGAAGATCTGACCGACAACGCGCGCATCCACCGGCCGATCAGTGTGGTGGTCGAGGTTGGTGAGGCCATTCCGGTTTCTGCCCAGCGTGAACGTGGAGCGGATGGCGATCCGCTGATGGAAACGGTGCGCACCAGTATCGAAGCCATGCTGGCGGCGAGCCGGAGAAAGGCATGAGCACGGCCGTCCGCTGGTTTTTCCTGCTGGTGCTGATTGCCGCTCTGGTCGGACTCTGCTGGATGTTGGCGCTCGCCGGCAAGGCCGCGCCGGACGATGCGCTCGCTGGGCCGTGGGTGCGTTATGGTGGGCGTATCGCCCTCATCGCCGCAGCGCTCGGTGCGTGGTTCATCACGCAATCCCTGATCGGCTCGCGTCCACCGCTCGCCGAGGGCACCATTGGCGATCTGGTCCATGATGTCACCGCGCCAGTGAATCGTTGGCTGCACGCACATCCGCAGGCGGCCAATCGTCTGCTCATCGGCAGTTCGTTCGGCATCGATGTATTCGGTCTCTCGCTGATCGGTGCGGGTCTGCTCGGCGATACCCTGCGTCCGTTCATGGCGCTGTTGCTGCTGTTCTTCTTCCGTCAGGTGTGCCAAGCGTGTTGTGCGCTCCCGGCTCCGCCTGGGATCATCTGGCGTCATCCTGGGTCGCCGACCATCCTGGTGACCTATGGCGTGGCGAACGACTTCTTCATCAGTGGTCACACGGCCATCGCCGTGCTCGGTGCCTTGTGGGCTGGCGCCGTGCTGCCGTGGTGGGCGGCGGTCATCGCGACCGTGATGGCTATCGGCGAGGCGGTCACCGTGCTGATCCTGCGCGCGCACTACACCATGGACGTGCTGGCGGCGATCACCGCGGCGTGGTGTGCGTGGGCATTGGCCGGGTACATCTGCGTCGGGTTCTGACGGAGCAGGATTTCCTGTAAGCAGAAGGCGTCGGACGACTACACGTGTGAGCCGTCCACTGCGGCATCCCTGATGACTTCGGAGCCTGTGATGACCACCAACGATCCTGCCACGCCCGACTCAGTTCTTTCCCGGCGTGACCTGATGAAGAGCACCGTGGTCGCCCTGACGACTATGGCCCTGCCGACCACGGCCGCCTTGGCGGCAGATGCGGTAGGGCCGGCCGCTGCCGTACCTGCCGCTGAAGTGGCGTTGCCCTTCGGCGCCGAATTCCCTAAATTGGATTCACTCGCCACGGGCAATTGGTGGTTGGCGGTTCCGCCCAAACAGTCACCACCACCGCCGATGGATGTGCCGCGTGATCAGGTGGTCGCGTTCGCTTTGTACACCTGCGATGGCGGAACGCTCAAGCTGACCGCGCAGTTGTACCCGCTCAAACCTGGGGAAACGCGCGAGGTCCGTCTGGAAGTACAGCGCGACGGTGCGTGGACCGAGATCGCCAAGGTCACCCTGACAATGCCGGGATGGAGCGCGCATTTCCGCCTCGAGAACTGGGACAGCACCAAGACGGTGCCCTACCGTGTGCGCCATGGCGAGTCGGCGATGTTCACCGGCACCATTCGGCGCGATCCACTCGATCAGGACGACATCGTCGTCGCCAACATGTCGTGCAATTCCAGCCGCACGACCGGCCAACGTCCGGAGATCATTGCCAGCTTGTTGGCGCAGAATCCGGATCTGCTGTTCTTCGCGGGTGATCAAACCTATCGCCATACCGAACACACCGCTGGATGGATCGAATTCGGTTTGCAGTTCCGTGACCTAATGCGTGACCGTCCGACCATCAGCATTCCCGACGACCATGACGTGGGGCATCCGAATCTGTGGGGCGAGAACGGGAAACGTTCGGTGGCCAAGGACAACTCGGACGGCGGCTACTTCTATCCGGTCGAGTACGTCAACATGGTGCAGCGCCAGCAGAGCTGGAATCTGCCGGATCCGGTCGACCCCGCACCGATCGAACGCGGCATCACCGTCTATTTCACCCGCCTGCGCCTGGGTGGCATCGATTTCGCCATCCTGGAAGACCGCAAGTTCAAGAGCGGTCCAGCCGGCAAGATCCCGCAGATGGGTCCGCGCCCGGACCACATCAATGATCCCGCTTACGACCCGGCGACCATCGACCTGCCCGGCTTGCAGTTGCTCGGCGCGCGCCAGGAGAAATTCCTCGGCACGTGGGGACAGGACTGGAGCGGTGCACAGATGAAATGTGTGCTGTCACAGACCGCGTTTTGTGGTGCGGTCCATATGCACGGCGGGAAAAACAACCGCCTGCTCGCGGACCTCGACTGCAACGGCTGGCCCCAGACGCCACGCCGACGTGCGCTCGAAGCGATCCGCCGTGCCACCGCGGTGCATCTGTGCGGAGACCAGCACCTCGCGGTGGTGGTGAAGAACGGCATCAGCGCATTCGGTGACGGTCCCTATTCCTTCACCAGTCCCGCCCTGGTCAACACCATCTACGGCCGCTGGTGGCATCCCAAGGACGAACAGGCCGGCCCGAACCCCGTCGCAGGTTCGCCGCTGCCGTGGACCGGCGACTTCCATGACGGACTGGGCAACAAATTGTCGATGCTGGCCTACGCCAATCCCGGTGACATGGGCGATGAACAACAACGCGCCGACGGCTATGGCCTGGTGCGTTTCCGCAAAAGCACGCGCCAGATCGTCATCGAATGTTGGCCACGGTTCCCGCAGGGACCCGACGGCGCCCGTACCCAATTCCCAGGTTGGCCGATCACCCTCAAGATGGCCGACAACGACGGACGCAAACCCGTCGCCTGGTTGCCCGAGCTGGTGTTCGACGGCGGACCCGACGCGGTGGTACAAGTCATTGAAGACGCGACCGGAGAGATCCTCTACACCACCCGCACCGCTGGTCCACGCTGGCAGCCGCCGGTGTATTCCCAGGGAACGTTCACGGTGAAAGTCGGCCGCGCGCGTCCTGAGGCCATGGCACTCAAGCAGGTTACTGCGGCAGCCACTCCAGCAGCGGCGGGGAAGAAAGTGGTGCCATTGTAAGGCCACGCTCAGCGTGTTGCGCCTGGATGCATTACGCGGGGTGTCACGGCTTCTGGGTGAAGTCCAATACTTCGACGCTCAACGCATAGACCTGCCCGCCGACCTGATAGAGCGCCGCGCCGCCGTCTGGGATGACGCGGGTGTCGCGCGTGTAGCCGTGCTCGCTGGCGATCAGGTCGATGGGGGCGAGGACCTTGCCCTGGGTCGAGGTGATCGGCGTCGGCGTGATGACCTGTTTGGCAGTGGTAGCGAAGCGGGTGGTGGTCACGACGCCGGCATTGGTGACGTGCACGTCGAGGTCGAAGGTCAGGCCATCAGAGATAACGGATAACACGGGGTAGAAGGAATCCTGAACGACATCGGCATCCGCAATAACGCCGCGCTGGGTGCCGCTGAAATGGCTGTTCATCTGTTCATCAAGCAGTTGCACCACGCCAATGGGAGCAGCGAGTCCCTTGGCTACGGTCGCCCAGGTCGCCGCGTCAAGGACGGTGGTCTGCGGTGTGCCGGCAGGTAAGCGATGGCAGCGCACGATCACTTGGCGTGCCGCCGCGCGTTCCAGCGTGACGATGAGCGCGGCAATTTGTTGGTGAACCTCGGGAACTTGGACGATGACCAGGGGGACAGAGAAGTCCTGAATTTGGACCCCATCGATCTCCCAGGTGTTCGGTGCGACCTGGCTCTGAACGATTTTGACGAAATCCCTCAGCTCGGGAAATTTGTTGGCCTCGATCGCGAGCAGCCGACGCGATCCGACTGCACCCGGTTCGGGAATTTCGAGATCGGGACCGGGGAACGAACTGATCGTCTGAGCCTGCGTCAGCGCTCGGATGTCGTACGTGACGCTGATCAGTCGATCACGGAACGCACGGTCTGCGTCGCCGATCTCCAGGCGTTCGCCCACCAGATGCATGGTCATGCGGAATTCATCAGCAAGCCAGCGTGATGCGTCGGCCCAGGACGCCTTGCGCGCGGTGAGGGTGACCTCGCCGTTCAAGCGCCCCTGGACAAACTGTGGCACGACGAGTCCGGCACCACATTGCTTGGCGATCGACTCCAGCACCTCGCTGAGGGGTTCGCGGTTGGCGCGCAGGTCGAGTTGCTCGGGAATCGCGGCGGAAAAAAGTGGCGCGGTGCAGAGCGCGAGCAGGACGATTCGGATCATGGCAGAACCTCCAGAATCATCACGGCGGTTCCGGCGGGGTGTTCGGTGGCAAGGACCAGCGCGCGGTCTTTGGGCAACATCACTTCGCCGCGTGGTATCCAGGTCCAGAAGACCGGCTTGGTGATCGGGATGGTGACGCCTGGTCTGGTGTCGCCTACTTCGGTAGTGTTATTGGTGGTCAGCGTGGTGGTCGTGGGTTTGTCTGGCACGTCACTCTTGGGATCTTTGGCTGTGCTTTTTTCGCCAGGCGTGGTGGTCGTGGTGGTAGTGGTCGACGAACTACCGGCCTTGATGCGCGTCGGGTTGGTCAACTCGTTGGTGCCAGCGGGTAGCGGATCCACCCAGGACAGCTGGTAGGCGACATGGTTGAACACCGACCCGATGGATGGACGCAGATCAGCGGCAACGCCAGTGATCAGCACCGTTACGGTGGGATCGAACTGAGAGTTCACCACGTCGAGGCCGTCGATCAGCGATTGTTGACGTCCATCGACGGAATGGGTGCGCTGGCCGTTCATCGCGGAGAGCGTGAGCGTGCGCAACGTCTGCAGGCGGGGAATGATGGCGTGAGCGTCGGCCGGTGTGGTGAAGCCGGTGACCAATGACTGTCCGGCCGGCAGGGTGCCGAAGCTCACTCGCCAACGGTTGTGTTGCAGGAGGCGTTGCTGCATTTGTTCCAAGGCGGCGCGTATGGCCACTTCTTCTTCATCGGTGACCATGACATGCAGGTTGCCATTGCCGCGCAATTCAGTGGGTGCGTCGGTCGCCAGATCGCTTAACCACCCCACGACCTCTTGGGGATCGGGCACCCGACCGGTGCTGTGATGGTCGGTGACCTGTTTGTAGAGGCTGAATCCCCCGCCACCGGCACCGCCTCCTTCGAGCACTCCGTAGCCGAGTTGCGGGCCGGGGAAATCCCTGGGAGCGACGAAAAATCCGTAATTGCGCAGTTCAAGATTTACCAAGTGTCGTTTGCGATCGCGGAAGTCGGTCCAGGTCTCGACGAATAGCCGGAGTGGTTCGGCCGTGATGTGCAGGTCTTGTGTGCGCTCCAGCAATTCGAGCGTGTCGCGCATGTGGACCTTACTGGTGTCGATCAACGTGACTAGTTGGGTGTCGATGATTTTGCTCATGCCTGGAGAGGGAACTATCGGTGCCGTCTGTTTTTCAATTTCCTTCAGCACCTTGGCCAACACCTCTGAGCGCCATTCCGCGCGGTAGCGGTTCTCCAGGTACGGAGCCGCGCCGACCACGTCCAACGCGGGTGCGGTGCAAGCCAGAAGAGAGAGCAACAGCAAGCGTAAGGACATGGCGGAGACCTCGATGGTGGGACCATCGCCGTGACTGGGGAGGGGCAAGGCGTGGTCGTGTCTGGGCCGTGCCGGGTGTGTCAGGAAGGCGTGGGCGGGCGCATGGAATCGCGACAGTGGAATGGAGGACGATGGTGATCGGGAAGATAACCGGGGACGACGCAAATGCGTGTTGGGCAGTGACGCGGGTGGTGGTCGGCGGTGGACTCCGCAACGGATCCCATCACCCTGCGCCGCCACCTGTTCCCCTTATCGCACGGAGGCGTTCCCATGGCTACGCTCACGCTTTATTACGGCACCAACCGCGCGCATGAAGGCGCCGATCGTTGGAATCCCACCGGTTACGGCGCGCGCTTCAGCAGCGACGGTGCGGAGAACCTGCGTTTCGGGCGCATCGGCATGTCGGCGGACAACAAGATGCTCAAGAGCTACCTGAGCAAGAAACAGAAAGGCATCGGCGACGGCGATGGCGAAGGCCTCGGCGATTGGCTGGCGCAGCAGCCGATGACGATCGCGGCCTACCCGGAGAGCATCGATCCGACGGTGGCGGACACGCATCAGCCGAACGCAGTGTTCGGTTCCGCGGCGTTGTTCGCTGCGCTCAAAGGCCACATGGATCAGGGCGCCGACGTGCTGATCTACATCCACGGCTTCAACGTCGCGTGGAACGAAGCGGTTGGTGGGGCGTTGGCGCTGCAGGAACAACTCAACCATCATGGTGAGCAGCCGGTGGTGGTGGTGCTGTTCAGCTGGCCGTCAGACGGCAAGTCGATGCCGTTCACTTCGTACCGCAGCGACCGCACGGATGCCAAGGCGAGCGGGTATGCGGTCGGGCGGGCGTTGCTGAAGTTCCGGGATTTCCTGATGTTGCTCCGCTCGCAGGTGGCGAACGGCGCAGCCAAGCCCTGCAATCAGGAGATCCACCTGCTCTGCCACTCGATGGGCAACTATGTGCTGCAGAATGCGCTCGCACGTGTCGCCGAGTTCAGTCCTGGGACGCTGCCGCGTATCCTCACCAACGTCTTCCTGTGTGCGGCAGATGTCGATGACGACGTGCTCGAACCCGGCGAGCCGCTTGGTCGCCTCGATGAACTGACGCAGGCGATCAACGTCTACACCAACCGCGAGGACAACGCGCTACGCATCAGTGATTTCACCAAGGGTAATCCCGATCGTCTCGGTAGCGCCGGGCCGGCGCGTCCGCAGCAGGTCCACACCAAGGTGTTGCAGGTCGACTGCACGCCGCTGATCGGTGGGATGGTCGAACACAGCTACTACCTGACTGGCAAGGTGAACCGCGACATCGCTCAGACCATTGCGGGTATGGAAGCCGAAGCCGTGAAACGTGCGCGTAAACGGCTACACGATCGCTGTGTGGCGATGATGTGATGTCTGGTTTTCAGGTGTGCGGCATGCGATGTGCAGCGTTTTCCATGCACCGGATCGCTGGTTGCGACGGTGTGCTAAGTGCGGCCTTCCCAACGTCGCACACCGCACGCCGCACGGCTGAAGATGACTACGGTTTGACTACCGCCTCGCGCACGGTCTTTGGTCCTGCCAGCGGATCTTCGCCGCCCACCGCTTCGAGCAGCGCCACGCCGACGGTCTCCTCGCCGGTGAGGTGGACGTTGTCCGCGGATAGCACGTCGTGCCAAGTTTCGCGCACCATCGCCCACTCGGCCTTTTCCTGCTCCCACAGATCGACGCCCGGCTTCCAGTCGAAGCCATCGAGGCGCTGGTAACGCTCCAGGCCAATCTCTGACGCGAGGTAACCATCGAGCGGTACAGTGCCGTCTTCCGCGAGTTTCAGCTTGCGATTGTCCTGCCACAACACCCAGCCGTCTGGCGTGATGGTGATGCGATGCACGCCTTCCATGACATCGTAATCTTGGCGCACGGTCTTCTCGCGCCGTGGACGCGGACGCCAGTGACGATCGCTGGTCCACGAACTGATTTCGCCGTCGTGACTCCAACGACCAAACGTTTCGTAGCGTGGTTCATCGCCCACGCCGTAGACCGCTTGCGACCAGGTGCCGGCGGCCTCGTTGGGATCGACCTTTTCATGCCGCCACTTGGCGCGACCGCGGTAACGCAACAGATCGCTGTCCTGCCAGGTCCAATCCTGGCGCCAGTGTTTGACCACGGACGCTTCCGCTTGGCCGGCAAAACGCATGACCAACTGGTGCTGCAGTACGATGCGCGTCGGCGTGTCTTCGATCACGGCGATGCGTTCGGTTGCCCACGAGAAGTACGGCGCCGAGAGCTGATACCCAGCGCGCAGCGGCACGGTCTCCTGAAAATCGAAACAGGTACGGTATTCACCCGCCATCGCCTTGATCGCCGCACGATCGCGTTCGATACCGAGCGGCACGCCGGCGAGTTCCTTCCACGCGGGTGACGGCGCGGGGGCCAACGACACGGGTGCGCCGGTCGAGGTCCCGCCGCGGGACGGCAAGTTGGCCTGTTCGAGCGGCCAGGCGAAGGGCCGGGAGACGACCTTCACCGCGTCCTTGTCCTTCTTGTTGCTCGGCGCCGGTGCCGGCATCGGGGCGGCGGGCGTGGACTTTGGGGTCGCAACCGGCAGGTCCGGACTCGTCGGCGCGCTCTGCGCCGACGGTGTGGTGTCAGCGGCACGCTCGGTGCAGGCCACCATCACCAGCGTGAGTGGAAGGAAGGGCAGGATCATTCGCGTCGACATACAGCACCTCACAGGAATGGCGCGGACTGTGGTCCGGGCGTGCGCGGCTGTCTAGGGGCGATCGACCGTCGTGCGTGCCGGTGCCGGTGAACGCTCACCCGGATGGCCGGTATCAAGCTGACCATGAAAACCGCCTTACGTCTTCTGCTGCTGCTGCTGCTGTTCGCCCTGGTCATCGTCCTGCCGAGCTGGTCGGCAGAGGGGCCGTCATCCGCGGAGAAGTCCCTGGATGTCTTCGCCCAGACCAACCGCTTCGCCTGGTGCATCGTGCCGTTCGACCAGGCTAAGCGTACGCCGGAGCAGCGCGCGGCGATGCTGGAGAAGCTCGGCATCCGTGGCCTAGCCTACGATTGGCGCGGTGAACACATCCCGACGTTTGACGCCGAGATCGCCGCCTGCAAAGCACATGGCATCACCATCACTGCGTGGTGGTTCCCGGGCAGCCTGGACGCCACGGCCAAGATCATCCTGGCCACGTTGCAAAAGCACGATGTGAAGACCCAACTGTGGGTCATGGGCGGAGGGAATCCCACCACGTCGCCAGAGGATCAGATGAACCGCGTCGCCGCCGAAGCCGCGCGCATCAAACCGATTGCCGAAGCCGCCTTGGCCATCGGTTGCCGCGTCGGTCTCTACAACCACGGCGCGTGGTTCGGTGAACCCGACAACCAGATCACCATCATCGAACTGCTGAAGACCCAGGGCGTCAGCAACGTCGGCATCGTTTACAACCAACACCATGGCCACGCGCACGTCGCGGGTTTCGCCGCGCTGCTGGAACGCATGAAGCCGTACCTCTACGCGCTCAACCTCAACGGCATGTTCCCAAATGGCGACCGCAAGGGGAAGAAGATCACTCCGATTGCGCAGGGCCCTCTCGACGCCGACCTGTTGCGCATCATCCGCGCGAGCGGCTGGCATGGTCCCATCGGTCTACTCAATCACACTGACGAAGACGCGGAGGCGCGGCTGAGCGACAATCAGGATGGGCTCGATTGGCTGCTGGCGCAGATCGATGGCAAGCCATCGATCCCGAAGC
>JANPLC010000237.1:0-12932 GCA_031426335.1 Planctomycetota bacterium | reverse complement strand
GGGGCGTGGACAGCTCGCCCGCGCGGGTCACATGCGCGACATCGCCTAAACGTGGCGCTGTCTATTTGCTGCCAACGTTGCTGGTTGATGGAGGTTGAACGCGCGGGCGGGCCGCCCACGCCCCCAGGGCAAGGCATGACCCGCGGCAACCCGAGATCGCCAACGTTGACCTTCCCCACCAGCGCTGAACGCTGCCACCATGACCGATACCATGCGCGTTGCGGCGGTGCAGTTCGATATGCGACCGGTGGCGACGGTGGCGGAGTTCATGTTCCGCTGTGCCTACTTTGTCGAAGCGGCAGCCGGCTATGCAGTTGACGTGCTGCTGTTTCCTGAGCTGTTCACCAATCCGCTGCTGCCACGCATGCCCGGTGATTCCATCGCTCAACGGGTTGAGCAGGCCACGCCAGCGCTGCTGCAGGCGTTTCAGAAAATGGCGAGGACGCATCAACTCGACATCATCGTCGGTTCGCACCTGACGTGGCACGAAGGACGCCTGCTCAATATCGCGCACCTCGTCCGTCGCGACGGCAGCATCGCGCATCAGGCAAAACTGCACATTACCCCAAGCGAAAAACAGGCGTGGCAGGTCGAGCCGGGCAACCGCGTCGAGGTCTTCGACACCGCCAAGGGCCGCATCGCCATCCTGATTTGCTACGACATCGAGTTCCCGGAACTCGCGCGCATCGCCACGGCCAAGGGCGCCGACGTGATCTTCGTGCCGTTCAACACCGATCTGCGTTCGGGATACTTGCGGGTACGAAACTGCGCCGCGGCGCGTTGTATTGAGAACAACACCTACTGCGTGCTCGCCGGCGCAGTCGGTCACCTGGCTGGTGTTCCTGGGAGCGATCAACATTACGCGCAGTCCTGCGTGCTGACGCCAAGCGACTTGGCGTTTCCGCGCGATGGCATCGCCTGTGAAGCCGAACCCGGCATCGAAACCATGATTGTGCAGGACCTCGACCTCGGCCTCATACGTCGCAGTCGCGCCGGCGGCACGGTGCGCACGTGGGTCGATCGTCGGCCGGATCTCTACCGCTTGAGTTACCTGGGCGATGGCGAGGAACGGTCGATCTGATCAGCGACTCCCGCGCAGCGCCTTGATCACCAGCGGCAAACGCGGCAACAGATCGCTGGCCAGCGCACCGGTATCACCGATGTCCCGCGCGACTTCCGCTCCGGCTTGGGCGTGGATGAAGACCCCAGCGAGCGCGGCAGCGAAGGGTGCCAGTCCCTGCGCCAACAGACCGGCGATGCAGCCGGCCAGCACGTCGCCCGTACCGGCGGTGGCGAGCGCGGGATTTGGCGCCGTTAGATGCACGCACTGACCGGTCGCATCGGCGATCACCGTCGTCGCACCTTTGAGCACCACCACTTGCCGCCAGCGTTTGGCCGCATTCGACGCGATGAGGTGATGATCGCCATCCAGCGCTGGGACGCCGAGTAGCCGTGCCATCTCGCCCGCATGCGGCGTCAGCACCGCGCGGTTTTCCGGCAGGTGTTGCCACCAGTCGTCGACATCAGCGAGCAACGTCAGCGCATCGGCATCGAGCACCATTGCCGGCAGCTCGGTTGCCGGAGGTTCCGGCGGCAACGCCCCGGTGACGAAACCGAGCGGGCGTGCTTCCGCGCGGCGAACCCCGAGCAGACGGCAGACGAACTGGCGGGTGGTGTCGTCGCGCCCGATCCCAGGGCCGATGAGCATCGCCGCGGTGCCCGTCAGGTGGCTCCGCACCTCGTCCGCGGCGACTTCACCCAGGTAGCCCCACTCGGCCTCGGGCAGGATCTGCAGGACCACCTCAGGAATCCGTCCCGGCCCATGTTGGGCGCTGCGCCCGACGCCCAGCACCACCAGGCCGGCACCAACGCGTGCGGCAGCCGCAGTGGCCAGGCTGGCCGCGCCTGGACAACTCACCGAACCGGCGATCACCAGCACCCGGCCAAAGATGTATTTGTGCGCCTCGGCGGGACGCCGAGGCAGCAGGTCGCAGACGCGGGCGATGGTCAGGGCGGTACTCATGGGAGCGAGCCTGCGGCAGATCCGGCGGCATGCCATGAGTTGCTGGTGGGGGATCCAGGCGATGAAGGCTTGGCCCGAGTCCGGCGTCCACTACGAACACGCATCCTCCAGGAGCCCACCATGCGCCCGACCGTCCTTGTCCAGCTCGCGCTCGCCGTTGTCGCCCTCGTCACGCTGGTGGGTTGTCAGGACGAGCGTTGCACCTCCTGTGAATCGGCTCCGTCAGGTCGCGCTGCCGCCATCACCGCCGCGCCCGCCGGCAAGGGCCACGATCATGGCGCGGCAGTGCCGACTGCGGGGGCCCACGACCACGGCTCGACCGGCGAGATGTCCTGCAAGTCGCCGGCCGCCTTGGTCGCCACCATCCAGCCGACCAAGGGCAACACCGCGGCCGGCGTGGTGCGCTTCACCACGGTGCCAGCCGGCGTACGCATCGTCGCCGACATCAGCGGGTTGACCCCGAGTGCCAAACACGCCATCCACATCCATGAGTTCGGCGACGTCAGCGCCGAGGACGGCTCCGCCGCCGGCGGTCATTACAATCCGGGCGGCCACACCCACGGCGGCCCCGAGACCGAACACCACCACGCTGGCGATCTCGGCAACCTCAGCACCGACGCCGCCGGCAACGCGCACTACGAACTGGTGATGAAGGATCTGACGTTGTGCTGCGGCAAGGCGCCGGTGATCGGCCGCAGCATCATCATCCACGCCAAGGAAGATGACCTCGCTTCGCAGCCCGCTGGCAACGCCGGCCCGCGCATCGCGCAGGGTGTCATCGGCGCGGCCAAGTGACCTGACCAACGAGCTCGGCCCAACGGGCCTGTGCGACGTGCGAAGTGGACCTTCTCAAAAGGGGTGACCAACAGAACGCGGAAAGGGTGCCGCACCTCGCACCACGTACGGCGTTAACGCTGCTGATTTCCGCTGTTTTATCCGTGTGCGCTTTGCCCACTCGGAGCCAGATATTCCGGCGATGATGTCTCAGCCCGCTGGCGGACGTGCCGTCTTTGCTCGTTTTGATATGTTTATCACCGGCTGGTGCATCACAGCACGCCGATCATCGCGAAGCATGGTGTCCGGTGTGGTGAAACGCCGCCGTCACCGGCACGTGCGCGGAAAGATATCTGGTCATAAATCGGTGCTCCCGTGCTCTAGGTGACGATGAACGGCCTCGACGTCTACGAGATCATGGTGCGCGAACACCAAGGCATGCTGCTGGCTTACGTCAGCGGTATCGTCGACGACCACGCCCTGGTTGAGGACGTGTGCCAGGAGGCCTTCATCGATGGCTTCCGCAACCTCGCTGCGCTGCGGCGTGATGAATCGTTCCCGGCTTGGCTGCGCACCATCGCCCGCCACCGGGCGCTGGCGGCGCTGAAACAACGCAACCGTGAGGCCGTGCTCGGCCCCGAAACCGTCGCCGGGATGGAAGAAGTCTTCACCGCCATCGAACGCGTGCCGGGAGTCGATTTCTCCGATCGGGTCGCCGCCTTGCGCACCTGCTTCGAGCAACTGCCCGAGGCCATGCGCGATTGCTGCCGCCTGCATTACTTCGATGGCCAACGCACCGCCGACATCGCTGAACGGCTGGGACAGAGCCTGGCTGCGGTGCTCAAGCGTTTGCAACGCGCACGCGAGACGCTCGGCGACTGCATCGGTCGTCGCTTGGGTCTGGAGGACGCATGAGCGATCAATTCCCTGCGGATGAGCGCGCTGAAGGCCGTCGTCGTGCGGTCGATGGGTTGCTGCGCAGCATGTTGGGTGCACGTCATTCGCAGGCTGGCGAACGGGCGATGACCGCCCTGCGTGTTGTTCAGCCGTTGTCGTCGCCGGAACGTGTTCCTACCGCCCAGATTCGCGCGGCCACCGGGCGTGCGCGTGCGTCCGCACCGTCTACGGCTTCGCATCGCCGTGCGCGTTCGGTGGCTCGTGGCCGAACGGCTCTGGTCCAGGGTGCATGGGCAGCGGGAACCATTGCCGCGCTGGTCATGGTGCTGGTGTTCGCCGCCAGCCCGGGGCGTGACACCGACGAGGCCCAGGTGGTGGCGGTCAGCGGCACGGTGATCAGCAGTCGCGATGGCCGTCTGGAGCCGGTGCGTGACGGCATGGTGATCGGTCGCGGTGCGCTGCTGACGGTGGGCGTGAACAGCACACTGCGATTGTTGTGGCGTGATGGCACGATGGTGGTGTGTGCTGCTGATACCCGTGTGCAAGTGGAGCGCGGCGGCGCAGGAAAATGCCTGCGCTTGTTCGACGGGCGTGTCGATGCGGATGTCGCTCCGCAACCGCTGGAGGCGCCGCTGCGCGTCATCAGTGATGACGCGGAAATCACTGTACTTGGCACTCGGCTGTCGCTCACGCTGCGTCAGGACGGTACCCAGGTGGCAGTCGCACGTGGACGTGTGGTGGTGCGCCGGCTGTTCGACAGCGTGGCCGCCGAGGTGGTCGGTGGCCAGCAACTTGCCGTCGTCGCCAGCGGGCCGTTGCGTAGCGAGAGCACGCCGGCAGCCGCCAATTCCACGTCGGCAGTGGTCGGCACCGGACTATTTGGTCAATACTTTGACGACATCGAGATGACCAAGCCGGTGTTCAGTCGCATCGATCGTGACCTCTACTTCGACTTCGGCCGCGACCGGTCGCCGGATCCACGCATCGCGCCATCGACCTTTGCTGTCCGTTGGACGGGCCAGTTGCAGCCCAAGGTCTCTGGCCGGCACGTGATCCTCTGCCAAGTCGACGACGGCGTACGTATCCGCCTCGACGGTCGGGTGATCATGGAAGACTGGCGAGTCTACGAACCACGTTGGATCCGCGCTGAGGTTGATCTCGACGCTGGTCGCCGACATGCGCTCGAAGTCGAGTACTACCAGGACAAGGAACGCTGCGTCATTCAATTGTGGTGGCAGGCCAAAGGCGTGCCGCAGGAAATCATTCCGACATCGCAACTCTTTCCGATACGTCCGCCAGGAGCTGTCGATGGTTGAAATCAGACAGCCGTGCGGCGTGCGGCGTGCGGCGTACGGCGTTGCCTTCACGAGTTATACAGAGATCCGTCACGACATGCCGCCGACCTGGGCCATGGAAAACCCCGCCCGCCGCACACCGCACACCGCACGGCTGTCCCGCGCAAGGCTGTCTCGCGCACGGTTGCATTCCTCCGGCATGACCCTGTTCGAAGTCTCCATTTCCCTGGTCATTGTCGCATTCGGCGTCATCAGCGCGGTGATGGTTTTCCCCAGCGGCATCAAGGCGCAGCAGCTCGCGCGTTTCCAGGTCTACGCCAGTGCCAAAGCGCTGGAGATGATCGATTCCTACAACACCAGCCCGACCGCGAACCCGTCGCTGGAGGTCGAAGCGCCACATGCATGGGACGCTTCGCCCAGCCGTTGCACGATGGCTTTTGATCTGGAGCGGCGTTTGGCCTCGTACCGTTTCGGCATCATGCCGCTGCCGGTGGAGATCGCTCGCCGGCTCGACAGTGATGGCGACGAGATCCAGCAGGTGCTCAACGAAGGGGGCTACCTCTACTACTCGCAACCGCAGGCGGCGACCGGGTTCAGCGACACCGGCTTGTCGGCGGCCCCGCCGAACGATGCGCAGAAACTGGTGTTCGCAGTCACCGGCTACGCTCAGAGCAACGCGGTGCCGATCCTACCGCAGAAATCCTGGCCGTACTACATGCCGTTCCCGTCGCCGCCGAGTCATGGCACCCACGGCAACGAGCGGGGATTTTCCGAGCCGGTCGATTCCATCGAGACCTGGGGCGGCAAACGCGGCATCTTGTGGGAGGACACTTTTGATCCGGACATGCGGCCGGTGTTCTGGTGCAACGTCAGCGGCATAGAATACGGCTACCGTGATCATCAGCGCATCCACACGTTGGAGAGCGCCAAGCGCTACTGCCAAGCGGCGTTGTGGTACTGTAAACGCAAAGGCATCACGTCGCTGACCTACGGGTCGCTCACCGCGCTGACCGAGTTTCCCAGCGGGACGCTGGAAGCCGAACGGTGGAAGCTGGTGCAAGCGCTGCGCTTTCTCGCGCATGCGACCACCAGCCTGACGGCCTACGTGAACAAGACCGCGTTGGAGACCGGGATTTCCATTGATGGCAGCTTTGACCCCAACGCCAGCGGCACGACTTCCGATCCCTTCATCGTCACGTTACCGGTCGTGCAGGCGCTGCATGCCAGCACCATGAATCTCACCGCGCTGTTCGCCGCCTGTCATCCCTACGACTGGGCGGTGCCACGTCCGCTGCAACGCGCGATCATGATGGACCATCCGCTGATTGAGTACGACCTCTTCACGCCGCCGCTGTCCGGATCGCTGTTTGGCGCGAGCGGCGTGGCGGCACAACAGTGGAAGCCGATTCCCTCGCAACCGATCCGCCACCTCGGCCGCGGCTTTCAGTTCAGCAATCAGGATGTGCTCGGCACCAGTCCAACTTGGGCACCCACGGCCGGCAGCACCGCGCTGCCGAATACCACGCACTGGGGCAATCCCGCGCACTTCACCCTGACCAAGCCCTTCAGTCCGGATGAACGTTGCCGGCAGTTGGTGTTCTGGGTGGTCGACTGGCAATCCTACGCCGACGTCGAGACCGCGCCGAGCGCGCCGCTTGACGCCAGCCGCTATCCGCGTGGGGCGCCACGTGCGCCTGGAGGGACGCCCGCGTCGTTCAACTCGCTGATGCGCGATCCGCCGTTCTTCGACTGGCAGCAGTACATCTACCGTAATCCGGAGAAGACCCTGGCGTTCATCGAATCGATGGAAGGCAAGCCTGACGGCTTCGACGTACGCACCAAAATCATCGGTTCCGACGGCAACGGCCGTACGATCAACAATGAAAACATCGGCAATGGCAACAGCCGTTATGATCAGCTCGGTCGTGGTGGTCCCAATCACAAAGAAGCATTCATCGGGCTTTTCGGCGCTGACCGCAATTTCAACCTCAAGCTCGATCGCGGGCCGGTACCGGCCTCGGTTCGCCTGCGCGCATCCAGTGTCGCGCGCTTCAATTTTTATGACCTCCGCGTTCCGGCTTCACTTCGTTAGGTCCCATCAATTTGCTGGCGAGTAAACCGCCTCGCGAGAAAGGACGCCCTCATGTCGATCAATGGAAGCGGTACCACCAGCCGACCCGCAATGAGGGCCTTCACCCTCATCGAACTGATGATCGCCATCAGTCTCGGCATGCTGATTGTCTACACCGCAACGGCCGGCTTCCGCGCGGCGGCGCAGAGCGTGACGTTGTCGAATCGCATGGCGCTAGAAAACAGCTTGCTGCGTGCCGGATATTTCGCCGCGATGCAGGACGCCGATTGGTGGTTGGCGTGGGATGATCCTGATGACAGCAGAAATCAGCGCCTGCGTTGGTTTGCGAATTATCAGCCGTGGAAACGCGGTGGACCGTTTGCGCCCTTCGACGCGCGCACTTTTCCCCGTAGTGGAGCGGTGGGCCTCGGAACCGACAGCGAACGTGGTTGGAATCCGACCAACACGTGGCCAGCCAATGACGCGCGCGCGTGGTTCAATGGCAACTTGGTCGAGCAGGGCCAGCATACCAGTCACGTGTTCGGTCACTACGAACTGTTCGCGCACAACAAGACCACGCCGAACCTGACGAAGACCTGGAGCGCCGGTGGCACGGCCATCGGCGTGCCCTTCGTCGGTACGGTCACGCCGCTGCGCACGTGGTATGGCAATCAGCTAGAGTCCCTGAAGAACACCATGGGCTACTACGGAGCGGTGGAGTACATGCCGGCCAACGCCATCTATGGCACGGTCGGTGATCCCGGCGGCGACAATGCGTTCGGTACCGGCGACGATGACGATCAGCGCATGTCGCGTGAATGGTGCGATCCCAATGGAGATGGCGGCGGTGTGCAATGGCGTTTTGCCAATGATGATGGCGGCACGGCGTGGGCGCGGGGCATCTACCGCCACACCCGCGACTCGACTTACCCCGTGGTTCCAGCATCGCGACACACCAGTGCCGGCACGGACCGTTGGACCGACGAACAAGTGGTCGCGGCGCAGTTTCGCTCGTGGGCAACCGACCGCGTCGGCTCCGCCGGCAATCGTGATCCTGGAAACCACGGCATTCAGGACCTGACGGCGAAAACCGTGATCAGCCGTTCATTGCTGGAAAACGGTCGGCCATCGCACTGGCCCGACCTGACCTTGGAAAGCATGCGTTACCTGAGCAATTCACGATTCGTCACGCTGCTACGCATCGGCTGGATGTCGCCGCTCACCGGCCAGCAGACCGTCCTGAGTTTCACCACCATCAGCACCTCACTGCGCGGCGCTCGCCAACAACGTCGCCTTACCGGCGGCTGGGCACTGCCCGGTGATGCGACCTTGGATCAGCCATGAATAGATACGGAATCTTGCGGCGTGCGGCGTGTGGCGTGGTCTGTCGGCCCTCCGCGCCGCGGGTGAGCAGGGAGGTGGCAGACGCAATGGGTGCGCAGCCGAGGTCCCGGATGCTGCCGCCTGTAAACGCCGCACACCGCACGCCGCACGCCGCTCGGTGCGGTTCCGCCAGGAACCGCAGTGGCACCATCTTGATCATCGTCGCTGGGCTCAGTGCCCTCATCGCCAGCCTCAGTCTCGCCTTTCTAGTGCGCATGCGCGCCGATGCCGATGAAAGTCGGCAGGTGATCGCTGACGCACAGGCGCGCATCATGCTGGTGGCGGGCTGCAACTATATTCAGGAAGCCTCGCGCATGGGCTGGGAAGTCGGCCCTGGGGAACGCGAGGCCTTCGGCTGGGTCGACGTGCGTGATGGCTTGGAAGGGCCGAAGACCCTCAGCGTCGATCCCAACACCGGACGTTCGCCCGCAGTGCGACCGGAGGACGGTCCGCGCAGCGTTAATTTTCCGGTCGGCACCAGTGCCCGCTTCCCCATGTGGGTGTGGGCCAGAACGCCTTACGCGATCAAAGCTGATGCGGTGTTCAATCCCATCGAGCGTGAGCCGACGCATCCCGACTTTTCCATGCCGTACCTACGCCATCCCGATCCGCAGCCGGTGGTGGTGAACTACTGGACGCCTGGCGGTGCTGGCAGCGCGGTCAATGACCAGAACTTCGATCGCGGCGTGTTCGACCCGACGAGCGATCACGTCCACGGTGATCCACGACCACGTACGAACTCCACTGGCATGGCGTGGTTCCGCGTCCACCGCAGTGGCCCGGCGCGCTTCATCATCACCTGTGGTGCCGGTGCGACCTTGGGGTTCCGCCGTTGGACCGAGATGACGCTCAGCGAACGTCAGCAGTTCGGCGACGAATCCCTGTGGCACGACCTGCGAAATCAGGAAACCATCATGTGGTACGAGGTCGAATGGAGTCCCGCCGTCGGCGGCGCGACCTACCAGTGCATCGACAACGAGCAGCGTCCCGATCACTACCAATGGCGTCCGTTCAACCCAGTGCATGAAAACTACCCAGGCGGCCACCAGTCGCAGACCCACGCACGCAACATGGTCGGGACGTTCCGCTACATCCAGCGGTTGCGGCACGAACCGTTGGCATGGTAGGGCGTCCTCGCGACTTGCGGTGATCCACCGTCGCGCTCCACTGCCGGACCACTTGGCAATGGAAGCCTATGACCGATCTGATTGCCGCACCGTTTCCTGGATATGCGCTCATCGACAGCGGTGATGGGCGCAAGCTGGAAGAAATCGCTGGCGTGCTGGTCGATCGCGCATCGCCAGCGCCGTTGTGGCGTCCGCGCCTTGATGCGGGTGCGTGGAGCAAGGCCGTTGGTCGCGTCGAGCGTCGTGCTGACGGCGGCGGCAACTGGATCTGGAAGAGCAAGGACCCAGGCGAACTGCGCTTGCCGTACGTCATCGGTGATCGGCAACTGAATCTGATCCTGCGTTTCACCAGCTTCGGCCATTGCGGCATCTTTCCCGAACAGGAACCGGTGTGGCGTCTGTTGCATCGTGCGGTTGCGGCGCGTGGGCGTTGCAAGGGACTCAACTTATTTGGTTACACCGGCGCGGCCTCGTTGGCGATGGCTGCTGCCGGCGCGGAGGTCTTCCACGTCGACAGCGCCAAGGGTGTGCTCACCTGGGGCAAGTCGTCGGCGGAGGCGAGTGACCTGGGCACCGGCACGGTGCGCTGGGTGCACGAGGACTGCATGGCGTTCCTCGACCACAGTCGCCGTAAAGGATTTCGTTACGACGTCATCTGCGCCGATCCGCCGGCCTGGGGCCACGGCAAAGAAAAAGACCAGATGTGGCGCATCGAAGAGCATTTCCAGCAGCTCGCGGACCTCTTGGCCGGGGTGTTGGCACCCGATGGGGTAGTGGTGTTGTGCGCTCACGCCCCAGGTGTGCAGAGCGCGGCGGTGGCCAATGTCCTTGCTGCTGCCGGTTTGCCGGTGGCAATTGCCGGCGATCTGATGCAGAGCCACCGCGATGACGATCGCCGCATGTCTGCCGGTGTTTTCGCGCTCAGCGGACGCGATGCCGGTGGGCTGATCGGCGCCTGAGCGTTGTCTGGAAGGACAGGATTGAACATGGAGGAACGGAAGAACGGAGGAAGCCAGAGAACCGTGGTTCCCGAGTTCCAAGGATTCAGCTCCTCTCTGGCTGGCTGTTTCCTCCGTTTCTCCGGTGCTCCATGTCGATTCACGTTCTCCAGAAAACGTCTAGGGGGGGGTCTGATTCCCAGGTGCACGTGACAGACCGGCAGCAGGTGTTTGCCGCCGACCCTTGAGCTGATGGGGGCGTGCCCTACGAAAGCGCTTCCAGATGACGCTCACGCCGACCATTTACGATATCGCCAAACGCGCCGGTGTTGGCATCGCCACCGTCAGCCGCGTGCTCAACGGCAGCGATCGGGTCGCGGATGCCACCCGCACAGCGGTGCAGTTGGCGATGAAGGAATTGGATTTCCGCCCCAATCGCGCGGCGCGGCGTCTGGCAGTCGGCGGCGTCAACCGTCCACGCGTTGCCGCGCTGATGCCGTTCTTCTCAGCGAGTTTTTACTACGCAGTGTCGGCCCCGCTCTCTGCCGCGCTCACCGCCGCCGACATCGACCTGGTGCTCTACAACATTCAGGACCGCGACCACAAGAACCGCGTGCTCGACCGCATCGTCGCCGAACGCGCGTGTGAAGGTCTGGTACTGCTGAGCATGGGTGTGCGCCCCTCACGCTTGGCCGAATTGGAGCGTATCGGCGTGCCACTGGTATGTGTCGACTACCCACAGGTCGGAGCACCAGCGCTGACGGTCGACAACGTCGAAGCCGGCAAGGTTGCGACGCAGCACCTGCTCGACGGTGGCGCGCAGCGTCCGGCGCTCATCACCGGTCCGTCGCGCGCGCTCGCCTTCCGGCAACGCGAAGAAGGCTTCACCGCGGTTGCCGGCGCTTCCGCACCACAGGTGCGCGCCGAAGCGGTCACGATCGAAGCCGGTCGCGCCGCCGCCGCGGTGCTCCTCAATGGTCATCCCGACATCGACGCGTTGGTGTGCGTCAACGACATGCTCGCCGTCGGTGCGCTGCAAGAAATCCGCGCCCGTGGCCGTCGTGTGCCGGAAGACGTGCAGCTCATCGGTTTCGACGATCAGCCGCTGATGGATGTCATCGGCCTGTCGACCATCCGTCAGCCGATGGACGAGTTCGGTGGCTGGGCGGCACGTTCGATTGCAGCGTTGCTCGGGCGTGGCGATGGAGCAGGTAAGCCGTCGGAGGTGACCTCGTTGCAATTGCCGATCGAACTGGTGGCGCGGGGAACTTCGCGCGTGCCGGTCACCGGCACCAAAGGTCGACGCTGAGCGCACGGGCTTGTTCGCGGCTGTAGGCATGCGGTTGCCGGTCTCCGTCCATCCTTTAGAAGCCGGCCCATGTCCGCATCTACGTCTCCATCGTTTGCAGTCGGCTTTGCTCCGTGCACCACGCAGTCGGATGTCGCGCGACTTCCCCTAAGCGGATCCCTACCGCCCTGGCTGCGCGGCACGCTCTACCGCAATGGCCCAGCACTCTGGCAGGTGGGGACCACCGCCTTGGCGCACTGGTTCGATGGTTTCGCCAAGCTCCACCGCTTTAGTTTTGCTGGCGATGGCACGGTGTCGTTTCGCTGCCGTATGCTGGAATCAGAACAGTACCGCGTGTCGCTCAAACGCGGAAAGTTGTGGCGGCGTTTGTTCGCCACCGAGCAGCCGCGCAACTGGTGGTATAAGCTGATGTTCGCCGTCCATCCGACCTACGGCGACAATGCGTTGGTGAACATCATCCCGTTGGCAGGCGGGGTTGCGGCGTTGACCGAATCGCCGCGCGTGGTGCTGGTCGATCCGCAAACGTTGGCGGCGCAAGGCGACCTGAGTTTCGACGACCGCATCGCCGGCAACAACACCACCGCGCATCCGGTGGTCGATCCGCGCACCGGCGAGCTCATCAATCTGCTGACCAAGTATGGCAAGACCACGCGTCACCAATTTACGCGGCTGGCACCCGGCTCTCGTCGTCGTGAGGTGATCGGTGTGCTCGACGCGGCTGAGCCCAGCTACCACCACTCCTTCGGCCTGACGGAGCGCTTCATCGTCTTCACCGAATGGCCGTTCGTAGTCCAACCGTTGCGGATGATCTTTGGCAACTCCACGATCTACGGCAGCTACCGCTGGAAACCTGAACTCGGACTACGCATCCGTCTGCTTGAACGCTCAACCGGTCGCGTGTTCGGGCCGTTCACCAGCGATGCCTGTTTCGGCTTCCACCACGTCAACGCCTACGACACCACGGACGGCGTGGTGTTCGACATCGCGCTGTTGGACGATCATCGCATCTTTGACGAACTGCGGATGGATACCGTGCGCCGCATTGGTTTCACCGTCGGTCCACGTCTGTCACGTTTCCACGTCGATATGGGAACGGGTAGCGTCCGGCGTGAAGC
>JANPLC010000236.1:0-25384 GCA_031426335.1 Planctomycetota bacterium | reverse complement strand
GGGTGACGCTCGCCGCCGCCAGCGAGTTACTGCGCGTCACGGTAACGGTGAGTCCACCGCCACCCTCGCCCACGTTTGCGGGGCCGCTCAGAGTCAGCGTCGGCGTCGGGGTACCGCCGCCCGCTGGAGGAATGCCGATATCACCGAACGAATCGGTGGCGAAACCTTCCCATGCGGTCGTCGGCAAGAAGGCGTCGTTGATCACGACGTCATAATCCGGATTGGCGCGCCGACGCAGGGTGTTGTCAGCGGTGCTCTCCAGGCCACTGCCCCATTCACTGCCCGGATCGACTCCGACCTGGCCGATGCTGTCCACCACCGCCAAATCGGAAATCCGGCGCAACACCAACGCATCGTCGCCATTCCACAGACCCGACCCGGTGGTGGCGTCGGCAGCCGCCAGGATCGCCGCATTGGCACTGGCGCTGGCGAAGACGTAGACATCTCCAGCGGCCAGCGTGGCAGTGGGCAGGTGGGTGAAGCTGCTGGTCAGGCTCCCGTTGAAATAGACCTCCAGGCGGTAGCCCGACAGATCGATGGGCCCAGGACCGGGATTGGCGATCTCGATCGCCTTGTTGTTCGACGATCCTTCGATGTATTCGCTGAAGTACGGTTCCGCCGCGACAACGGCGTGGGTGGAGACGAGGGTGAGGGTGAGGAGCAGCAGGGCGCGCATGGGAACTCCTGGAGTTGGGCCGGACCGCTCCGGCGACTGTGGGCATACAACACCGGCGCATGAAGAGCGGACGGCGGTGACGATGAACTCAGCGACAACAACGCATAACCGATCCGAGAACCATTGGCAAAGGTCCGCCCACCACGGAGTGACACCCAGGTATCGCCCTGGTGGATCCACCCCTTGGGCCTGTTGGCCGGCGACACGTTCCTGTAGTCTGGGAGGATGAAATCCTCACTCGGTCTGGTCGTGTTGCTGTTCGTCACTGGTGCGGTCGCCGCGGATCAGCCTCCGCGCATCCGCCCCCTCACCTGGGCTCAGCCGGTGATCGGGACGCAGTTGGAAAACTTCCATCAGGTCTCACCCGAGGTCTACCGCTCAGGGCAGCCGAAAGCGCGGGATCTGAAACTGTTGGTTGAGCAGCTCGGCGTGAAGTCGGTGCTCACGTTGCGGGACTATAACAACGACGATGACGAGGCCGAAGGCCTGCCGCTCGCGCTCTACCGTGTCGAGATGGAAGCCGACGACGTGGAGCCGGAGAAAGTCGCGCGCGCGATGCAGATCATCAAAGACGCGCCCAAGCCGATCCTGATCCATTGCTGGCATGGCTCAGACCGCACCGGTTTGGTCGTCGCCGCGTACCGCATCACCGTCCAAGGTTGGGAGCCGACCGTTGCCGCCGACGAACTGGCCAACGGTGGTTTCGGTTACCACCACAAGATGTTCCCTGGGATCGCCGAGTGGTTGCGCTCCGGTGCGCTGAAACCGGGCACCGCGCCCGCCACCCCGGTCAAGCCGGTGAAACCATGAGTACCATCCGCAAGCTCGCCGTCCTCAGCGTCTCTGCCGGAGCCGGCCACGTGCGCGCCGCGGAGGCGCTGGTCGCCACGGCCAAACTCCACCATCCCGGTGTTGAAGCCGTCCACCTCGATGTGATGGAGCTGGTGCCGAAGTTGTTCCGCAAACTCTACGCCGAGAAATACGTCGACGTGGTCAACCGCCATCCGGCGTTGTGGGGGTACCTCTACCACACCGCGGATAAACAGCGCGACGACTCGACTATCACGCGTATTCGTCGGGTGATCGAGAAACTCAATACGCGCGGACTGGTCAAGAAACTGGAGGAACTGCAACCCGACGCGGTGATCTGCACTCACTTCCTGCCGGCGCAGATCCTCTCGCGGATGATCGCCAAGAAAAAGTGGGCGACGCCGGTGTGGACGGTGGTCACCGACTTCGACGTGCATGCCCTGTGGGTACATCAACACCTGACCGGCTACTGCGCCGCGGCGGAGGAAATCGCCTGGCGCATGCGTGAACGCGGCTTGGCCGACACGCGTATCGAGGTCACCGGCATCCCGATCATGCCGGTGTTCGCTGAACAACGGGCGCGCGAGGTCTGCGCGAAGGAAGCAGGCATCGATCCCAAACGCACCACGTTGCTGGTGATGTCCGGCGGTCTGGGCGTCGGTGCGATCGATCAGTTGTGCGAACGCATCCTCGCCATTCCCGGCGACCATCAAGTCTTGGCCTTGGCGGGGAAGAACGCGGCACTGCTCGACAAACTCAAAGCCATCGCAGCGAAACATCCTGGGCGGTTCTTCCCGCAGGGATTCACCCGCACGATCGAACGGCTGATGACCTGCGCCGATCTGGCGGTGACCAAGCCGGGTGGGCTGACGACTTCCGAATGTCTGGCCGTCGGCCTGCCGATGCTGGTGGTTTCGCCGATCCCAGGGCAGGAGGAGCGCAACACCGATTACCTGCTGGAAGCCGGTGCCGCGCTCAAAGCCCATGACTTGGCGGGCGTCGACTTCCGCGTGCGCCAGTTGCTGGCCGAACCGCAACGGCTGAAGGCGATGCGCCAACGCGCGTTGGCCATCGCCACGCCACAGGCGGCGCAGGTGGTGTTGCGGCACGTCCTGGGCTGACCAACGGATCCGCTCGTAGGGGATTGCCGCGCGGACATCAGCCGGACCATGTCCAGCGATGTCCGTGCGTGGTCCCTACAACGCGAAAGCCGTCCGTCTGGCGGACCAGCTCGCCGGCGAAGTCCGCTGCGGGCGTTATCCCTCTGGCAGCCACCTGCCCGCTGAGCGGATCCTGGCCAGCACCTACGGTGCAGCGCGGGAGACCATCCGCCGGGCTGTGGCCTTGCTCGAACAACGGCGCGTCCTGCGCCGTGTGCCACATCGTGGCGTGATGATCCTTGGCGCCGATGCGCCAAGGATCGCCGCGGTGCCACGCGCGTTGCGCACCATCGCGGTGGTCCTGGCAAGCGAACCGGACACCGGCATGAACCTCATCCAATCCGGGGTCCGCGATTACGCGCGCGAACGTGGCTACGACGTGCGCACCATCATCTCCGCTGACGATCCTGAGCGGCCATTCCAGGTGCTCGATCGCTTCGCGGCGGTCGGCCTCGACGGGGCGATCGTGCTGCCGTACCCAGGGAACGAACACCGCGACGTGCTCGAACGCCTGTGGCCACGTGGCCTGCCGGTGGTGTGCGTCGAACGGCGCAGCGCCGCGCTTAAGGTGCCATCGGTGGAGATCGACAACGCCGCCGGCATGTACCGCGCCGTGCGCCACCTGCTGGTCAGCCATCGCCGTCCGGTGTGGTACCTGAGCCTGTGCCCTGGGCACCACACCGATCGCACGCGTTATGACGGTTATTGCCGCGCGATGACGGATGCCGGTTACGGCGAACTCATCGCCGCACGTACGGTCTGGCATCCGTGGTCGACCGATGATCCGCGCTACTGGCACGCGAGCGATCCCTGGCAGCAGGGATACGAGGTCGCGCAACAGCTGTTCGCGCACCAAGAACGATTCTGGTCAGTCGCCTGTCTGAAAGACGACATCGCCTGGGGTGTGTATCGTGCGGCAAAGGAACGCGGCCTGACCATCGGTCGCGAAGTCATGGTCACCGGCTTCGACGATCATCCGTACGCCGCGGAACTCGATCCGCCGCTGACCACCGTGCGCCAACCGTTCCGCGACAAGGGCTACCAGGCGGCGCGTCTGCTCGACCGCGCAATGGTTGATGGTTTCCATGCGCCGGTGCAGGTGACATTGGGGGTGGAGTTGGTGGTTCGGCGGTCTGGCTGAATCACTTCACCGGCGTCAACAACACCTGCCGCAGGTCCATCACCGCCACGCCGGGTTTGCTCTTCGGTTTCACCATCAGCGTCAACATGCCAGGTTCAGCGATCACTACCTTGCCGACGCTGCGTTTGACAAAGTTCTGGAAATGACCGGTGTCTTCGACGGTGAAGGTCACCGCCTGCTCGCCGACGCTGATGGCGACCTCGGCACCGCCGCTGTCTTTGCCGCAGCCTTGCAGGATCTCTACGGTGAAGGTGCCGGGTTTGGCTACCGCGAAGGTCCAGCTGACCCATTCGTCCGATTTGGTCCAAAAGCAGATGGTGTTTTTGTGCTGCTGCGGCTCGTAGCGCACGGTCGTGCCGTGGATGGTGACGTCACGGGCGTGGAGCAGGATCGTGCCGTCCTCCGCCTGGGTGATGCTAGCCGGTGAAGGCATGGGCGGCGCTGGTGGGACGGCGGGCTCTGCGGAAAAAACAGCGGAGCAACAACCCAGGATCAGCAGCGGCATCAGCAGACGAACGGCGCGTTTCATGGGACGGTGAAAATCTCCCCGAAGAACCGCTCCATCGTGGCGATGCTGAGCTTCTCCGCTGCAACGTTATAAGCCGAACCGCTCGCGACGTTGTCACCTGCGCCAGGGTTGCTGAAGCTGTGGACCGCACCGCCGTAGGTTTCCATGCGCCAGACCGCCTTGGCCTTGGTCATCTCGTCCATGAAAGCCGCCACGTCGGCTGGGGGCACGAAGGGATCTGCTCCACCGTGCAGCACCAAGACCTTGGCCTTGATGCCGCCTGCGGTTGCCGGAACGGCGGTGGCGGCCTTCAGGCCACCGTGAAAGGACACCACGCCAGACAGCGCATCACCCGAGCGGGCGAGGTTGAGCGATACCGTGCCGCCGAAGCAAAAGCCGATGGCGGCGACATGTGTTTTATCGACCGTCGACTGGCTGGTGAGCACCGCCAGACCAGCGCGCGAACGGCGCACCATGAGCGGCAGGTCCTTATAAAAACCGCCGGCTAGGGC
Organism: Planctomycetota bacterium; assembly: GCA_031426335.1. Lineage (GTDB taxonomy): Bacteria > Planctomycetota > UBA11346 > UBA11346 > UBA11346 > BOG-1363. Next base: position 20,577 of record JANPLC010000236.1, on the reverse strand, counting down.
GGAGGCATCGGCTCCCGAGCTGACCACCTTGCCGTCGCCGTACATGTCGAGGGCGAAGGCAACGTAGCCGCGCTGCGCCAGTTCTTTGGCGCGTTGCTGGGCGTAGGGACCGCAGCCATACCAGTCGTGCACCACCAGCACGCCTGGGGCGATGCCGACCAGACCGGCGGGCGAGGCGAGGAAGCCTTTGCAGGTCACGTCGCCGTCTTTGTACGTGATGGTTTCGGTCTTCACTTCATGGGCAGCGTGCAGCGAGACGGTCAGGGCCAAAAGACAGCAAAGCAGGACGGGGCGGATCATGGGGAACCTCCGGAGAAGGATGAGGGATGAAGGATGAAGGATGAGCGACACTCAGGCGACCACTGGGCGATCGGCGCCACCGGTCAGCTCGGCTTGATGGCGCACAGTCCAGGTCTCGATCGCCTCGACGATCGGCAGCAGCGTGCGGCCGAGCGGCGTCAGCGCGTACTCGACGCGTGGGGGTACTTCGGCGAATACCGTGCGCGTGATCAGACCGGCACCCTCCAGATGTTTCAGCGCATCCGTCAGGGCCTTCTGCGAGACGTCACCGATGGCGCGTTCGATCTCGCCGAAGCGCAGCCGGCCACTGCGCAGGTGCCACACCACGATCAGCGTCCACTTGCCGCCGATGAGTTGCTGCGCGGTGTGGATGGCGCAGAACGGATGCGTCGCCTGACGCGGCGTCTTCCCGGTTTTCTGCGTCATCAGACCCTCACTTACCGCGCGGTAAGTGACCGAACGGCAGGTGCCTACTTGCCAGGGTGGGGCCCGATCGCAATACAATACAAGTGTACGATCCGCTGATCCGCCGGCCACGAGGGCCAGCCGCTTTAAAAGCTAAGCGCTCGACACCACAGGCCCCGCGCCCAGGAGGTTTCCCATGCTCACCGTCCGCAAAGCCAACGACCGCGGCCATTCTGCCATCGGCTGGCTCGACTCGTGGCACACGTTCTCATTCAGCGATTACTACGACCCCGAGCACATGGGCTTCCGTGCGCTACGCGTCATCAACGATGACCGCGTCGAAGGCGGCATGGGCTTCGGCACCCATCCCCACCGCGACATGGAGATCGTCACCTACGTGCTCGACGGGGCATTGGAGCACAAGGATTCGCTCGGCAACGGCGACGTCATCCGTCCAGGCGACGTGCAGTACATGTCCGCCGGCACCGGCATCGCCCACAGCGAATTCAATCCGGATGAGAACAAGCCGGTGCACCTGCTGCAGATCTGGATCCAACCCGACAAGCGCGGCGTCAAGCCGACCTACGGGCAGAAACATTTTCCGCTCGCGGAACGTGCCAACCGACTAGCCAAGGTAGTCGACAACGTGGGCGCCGATGGCGCACTCAAGATCGGCGCGGACGCGGCGGTCTACGCCAGCGTGTTGTCGGCCGGTAAGTCGGTTGAGCACACGCTGGCGCCAGGGCGCCATGCCTGGGTCCACATCGCCAAGGGCAACGTCACCGCCAACGGGCAGAAGCTGTCCGGCGGCGACGCCATCGCGGTCAGCGATGAAGCCAAGGTCACCGTGACCGCAGACGCGGACAGCGAACTGCTGCTGTTCGACCTCAAGTGACGGCGAGGCCCCCCGGGAGCGGCGAGCCCAGCTCGCCGAGCAAACTGGGTGATCGTCATCGGTGATCTGCGGAATGAACAACGCTCGGCGAGCTGGGGCTCGCCGCTGCTCGCCGCACCCAGGGGTGTTGATGCAGACGATGCGCAGCGACCGCCGTTCCGGCGGATCGTCCAGACAGGCGTGACGCCGCGACGGCTGAATGGCCGTCGCGGCGTCGTTTTGTGGTGATTCCCACTACCTGAGGAGTCAGGAATTCCCCTGGTTCGGCAAAGTCACAGTCTATCCCGCATCCCGTTCGTTGATGCCTTCCATGCCAGATGTCTGTCTCCGTGCGGAGACTTCTGATCGGATCGAGCTGATGTTTGACACAGGTTGCACAAGTAGCTGTCAGCACGGCAACAGGAACGAGGTACAATCGTCAAATAATACGGGCGGAAGCGCTCTGGGGAGGCACGTGGGACGACTCGGAATGTGGTTGGTTAGTGGCTTGATCCCGCTGATGCCCTTGGCGGCAGCGGCAGCGGAGTCGTCATTCACCAAAGACGTCAAGCCGCTGCTCGAGACCTACTGCATCACCTGCCACAACCCGGAAAAGAAAAAGGCCGACCTCGACCTGACGATTTTCAAGGACGATGCCGCGGCGAGCCGCGCGACTAAACTCTGGCGTGGGGTGATGGAACAAGTGGGCGACCACTTGATGCCCCCGGACACGGCGAAGAAACAGCCGACGATGGAGGAACGCGAAGCGCTCGTCAAAGCGCTGAAGAACCTCAAGAAGTACGATGGGCCACCTGATCCCGGTCGTGTCACCATCCGCCGCCTGAACCGCACCGAGTACGACTACACCATCCGCGATCTGATCGGCATCGATCTGCGCACCGCGCGCAGCTCGTTCCCTTCCGACGACGTGGGTGAAGGCTTCGACAACATCGGGGACGTGCTGTCGTTGCCGCCGTTGCTGTTGGAGAAGTACCTCGACGCAGCGACCGCCATCCTCGACAAGGCGATCGTCGCTCAGCCGCTGTACGTGTCCTATAACGGCGCGCAGCTTCCGGCGATCCATGATGGCAAGGCGGTGCCGGCGGAGTCCGGTTCAGGTCCGCGCGATTTCACCGGCCACGGCGAAGCGATCCTCACCGTGGCTGTTCCGGCTGATGGCAAATACAGTTTGAAGGTCCGCGTCGGCCAGATTCCCGCCGGCCCGGACCCCGCTGTGCTGGTGGTCAAGGTCGACAACCAAGTTGTCAAGGAACTCAAGGCCACCGCCAAGAAGGGCAATCCGCCGTCGCAGACCGTGCCGCTGACCTTGGAGAAGGGCTCACGTCGCATCACCTTGCACTTCGCCAATCCCTTCACCGAGCCGGCTGCTGATTCAAAAGACAAACCCAAACCGGGCGACAAAGACAAGAAGAACGACGACAAACCAGCCGTACGCACGCTCAGCTTGGCCAGCCTGGAACTGACCGGTGGTCCCGGCGGCGGCAAAAGTGCCGAGCGCAACAAGCGCATCTTCGTCGCCGAACCTACCGCCGATCTCAAACCACGCGACGCCGCAGTGAAGATCGTCGACCACTTTGCCTCCCTCGCCTTCCGTCGTCCGGCAACCAAGGAACAGGTCGAACGCCTGCTGACGATCTTTGATCGCGCGACCGCTCAGGGCGAGACTTTCGATGAGGCGATCAAGTACACCCTCAAGGCCGTGCTGGTGTCGCCGGCGTTCCTCTACCGTATCGAAACCGACCGCAAGGCGACCCTGGCCAACAACGCCTATCCGCTCGACGACTACGAACTGGCCTCACGCCTGTCGTACTTCCTGTGGTCGAGCATGCCCGACGCCGAGCTCTTCGATTTGGCGAAACAAGGCAAGCTGCGCGACCCGGCGATGATGGAGAAACAGGCCCGCCGCATGCTCAAGGACGGCAAAGCGCACGCCCTGGCTGAAACCTTCGGCGAACAGTGGCTGACCCTGCGCAGCCTGGAAGACATCACCCCGGATCTGAAAAAATTCCCCGACTACAATCGCCAGCTCAAGACCTCGATGTACGACGAAGCGATGATGTTCTTCGAGTACATCATGCAGGACGACCGCAGCATCCTGGAGTTCCTCGACGCGGACTACACCTTCGTCAACGAACGCTTGGCCAAACACTACGGCCTCGACGGCGTCAGCGGCCCGAACATGCGGCGCATTTCGCTCAAAGATCGCAGCCGCGGCGGGGTGCTGACCATGGCCGCCGTGCTGACGGTGACCTCACAGCCAGGCCGCACCAGCCCGGTGAAACGCGGCAAGTGGATCCTGGAGCAGATCGTCGGCGAACCGCCGCCCCCGCCGCCCCCTGCCGTGCCGCCCCTCGAAGACCAGGACAAAGGCATCAACGCCAGCCTCAGCCTGCGTGAGAAAATGGTCAAACACCGCCAGGATCCGGTGTGCGCCTCCTGCCATATCAAGATGGACGCCATCGGCTTCGGCTTTGAGAACTACGACGCCATCGGGCGCTGGCGCACTACCGACGACGGGGCCAAGCTCGACACTGCCGGCGATCTGCCTGGAGGTGTCAAATTCACCAACGCCGTCGAGCTCAAGACCATTTTTATGGGCCGCAAAGACGCCTTCACCCGCTGTGTCACCGAGAAGATGCTGATCTTCGCCTTGGGACGTGGGTTAATGGACTATGACAACCAAGTAGTGGACGACATCTCGGCCGCCGTCACCAAGAACGACTACAAGTTCTCGACCCTGATCACGCGGATAGTTACCAGTTATCCCTTCATGAACCGCCGCAATCCCTGATATCCACCGGCAGAATAAGGAACGCTCCCATGCAGAAGTCCTGGCTGATCTCCCGCCGCACCGCCCTCCGCGGCCTCGGTGTCGCGATGGCGCTTCCCCTGCTGGAAACCATGGGCTGGGCCGAAACGCCCAAGGGCAAGGCTGCCTTCAAACCGCCGGTGCGTTCGATGTTCATCATGATCCCCAACGGCGTGATCTACGACAATTGGAAGTTCAAAAAGGACGCGCCGGGCGTGATCCCGCGCATCCTCCAGCCGCTCGTGCCGGTGATCAGCGATGTGCTGGTAATCAACAACCTGCGCCACGACAAGGCGGGCGGCAACGGCGACGGTGCGGGCGACCACGCGCGCGAGACCGCGACATTCCTGACCGGTGCGCAGGCGCGCAAGACCGCTGGCTCCGACATCCAGGTCGGCCAATCGATCGACCAGGTGCTGGCTGACAAGATCGGCATCTACACCTCGCTGCCGTCGCTCGAACTCGGCATCGAATCCGGCCAACAGGCCGGCAACTGCGACTCGGGTTACTCCTGCGCCTACTCGTCAAACATCTCCTGGCGCACGGCGAACACGCCGATGGGCAAAGAGATCAATCCCAAAGCCGCCTTCGATCGCATGTTCTCGGCCAAGAAAAACGTCAAGCCGAAGAAGGCCGGCGGTCCAGATGTCGATGCCAGCAAGTTCGCCAGCGGTGGTGCGACCAGCGAAGAAAAAACTCTCGACCAAAGCGTGCTCGACCTCGTGCTCGACGACGCCAAGCGTCTGCGTGGCAGCATTGGCGGCGTCGACCAACGCAAACTCGACGAGTACCTCGACTCAGTGCGCGCGCTGGAAAAACGCATCGAACACGCCCAGAACGAATCCGAGCAAGCCGCTGAAGCCGCGAAGGCCAAGAAGCCCGGCACCTACAGCGCGCCGATCGAGGTGAAGATCCCAGGCGACAAGCCAGATAACTTCGCCGAGCACGTGAAACTGATGTTCGACCTGTCGATCCTGGCCTTCCAGACCGACACCACCCGCGTCATCAGCTTCATGATGGGCAACGGCGGCTCGAACCGCAATTATCCCGACATCGGCGTATCGCGCGCGCATCACGAGATGTCGCATCATCAGAAGGATCCGGGCAAGCTTGAAGACTTGACCAAGATCAACACCCATCACGTCGAACTGCTCTCCTATATGCTGCAGAAGATGAAGAGCCTCAATGACGGCAAAGGCACGCTGCTCGACAACAGCATGGTGCTCTACGCCTCAGCCATCGGTGACGGCGACCGCCACAACCACGACGACCTGCCAGCGCTCCTCGCCGGTCGCGGCGGCGGCACGATCAACTCGGGCCGGGTCATCGATACCAACAGCAACATGTGCGACCTGTTCCTGGCCATGGCCGCCCGCGCCGGCTGCCAACTCGAAAGCCACGGCGACAGCAAGAAAATGATGGAAGGCCTGTCGTAAGACGACGCGGTACCCGGCCAACGAAAGCCCCCGCGGTTTTACCGCGGGGGCTTTTTATTGAGAGACTTCGGCCACAGGTCGTCCGCCATGTCGGACAACCGACAGCCGATCAAATCGCAGAGACGCAGAGGCACGAGGAGGGCCGCAGAGCGGAGTGCGGCCCTCTTCTTACCTCCGCGTCTCTGCGGTTCGCTTTGCCTTTTAGTCGGGATCGATGGCGGATAAGGGATAAGGGCGAATTCTGCCGATGTCCTTGGCGTCTTGGCGACTTGGCGGTGGAAGTCACCTGCGTTATTTTCGGTTCAAGAGCTGCCGTTACTCCGCAATCAGGGTGATCTGACGGGTATCCAACAGGCGAACGCCGCGTTCGTCGGCGAAACAGGTGATGGTCAAGCGGTGGGTGCCGGCGGGGAGCTGCGAGAAGTTCGGGCGTCCGCCAAAATCAAAATCGCCCCAGAGGTAGAACGGAGCGAAGCGCTCTAATCCATCCGGTCGCAAGCTCATGATCACCTCGTTCGCCAGCTTGAAGCGCAGTGCGATCACTTCTTTACTGGCCTCTGCCCGCAGGGTGAAGGGCTGGTTGGCGGGAATGTGGATGGGCTGCTCGGTGTCGTGTCGACTACGCTCGCTGCCATCCTGAGCGATCAGGACGAGGCTGAGCGAGGGTTTGATTCCGGTCGGATCACTCGGCGGTTCCTCGATGATGAACCCGAGCTGGTCGGCGGCGATGTGCGTGCCGGCGGTCAGTTCCCGCATGGGCTCATCGGGCGTAGAGACGTTGACGCGGCCGCGCTCCACCTCGACCTCGCTCCAGTCCGCGCTGCGGGTGACAATGAAGCGCGTGCCGATGACGTTGGCGACCAGTTCGTTGGTACGCACCGCCGTGGGAGGGGCGCGACCGTGCTCAACATCCACGACGATATGGCCGGATATCAGGTTAATCGCACCAGGAGCAGTGATGGCAAAGGTGCTGCCGGGTGCCGCACGCAGACTGATGCCGGCGGGATCGGTGATCTCTACACCAAGGTCGCCGGCCTTGGCGGTGGTTAGTGGCAGTACCACGCGGGTTCCTGCGGGAAGCGAGCGGCCATGGACGACCAAGCTGCCGGACGTGATATGCGGAGTTTGATCGCCGGGGACAAGCAACGGCATGAGGCCGACGACCAGCGCTGCGGCAACCAGGCCAGCGGCCCACAGCCAGTTCGAGCGAGCGGTGCGGCGTTTGCTGCGAGGACGAAGACGCAGGCGCTGCGGTGCTGCTGACACCGGCGTGGCCGTGGCGCTCGCCAAACTGTCCACCAATGCCATCTCGCCGACGCAGTGATCAAGGAATTGTCGGCGGGCGACCGGATCACGGCGCAGGAGCTCTTCCAATTCGGCGCGCAGGGCGGGATTGGGCTCCTCGAATGACCAGGCCGCGGCCAGTTCGTTGAGGCGGTTGGGATTCATGGCCGGCTCTCTGGCTCAACGAGTCGTTCGTTGACGCAGGTTGCCAGCGACACGCGCACGCGTTTGAGGATGGCGTAGACCGCCTGCACCGAGCGTTGCACCTTGGCGGCGATCGCCTCGCAGCTCAGTTCCTGGCAGTAACGCGCCTCGATCACACGGCGCGCGTCGCCGGCCAAACCCGACACGCACTCCGCCATCGCCACGCGCATGCGGCGGTGACGATCAATGGCCTCATCGTCTAATTCATCCATGCTCTGCCCCAGCGCTTCGATCACATCGCTGCTGAGCATGCGCCGCTGGCGACCGGCGCGGCGCGACAGCTCCAGGGTCTTGTTGCGCAGTACTGCGCGCAGCCAGCGCGCCGCGTCGTCGCTGCCCTCCAACGCACGCTGCGGATCAGCGGCGACAATGAGCGACAATTCCTGCACGGCGTCGTCGGCGACATGGTGGTCACCGCAGATGGCATAGGCGTAGCCACGCAGCATGGCTTGCTGGCGGGACAAGAACTGGACCACCGAGACACGGATCCGGCTGTTCTCTGCTGCGGTGGTCAAGGACTCATCCATGGGCGCATCTCACTCCCTAGTATGCTCGAAGACTCTGATCTAGGCGGTCCTGATTGGACGACGATCGGTATTTCCTTCTGGGGCAGTCGGTTGAGATATGCGGATGGATGATGCCGCCTAATCCCCGACAGCTGGGCATAGGCACGTGAGAACGAGTACCGCGCCATGCCCTCCCGCGACTTCCGCAAAGACCTCCGCAAAGACAACGCTCCCCTGTACCAGTGGTGGCTGGTTTTGCTCCTGGCGTTTATGGCCCCCCTCGCTGTCGCGATGGACTCCGCCCAGCTGACCCAGGCTTTCGACACGCAGATCAAGCCGTTCCTCAGCACCTACTGCCTGGATTGCCACAACAGTAAGCAGGCCAAGGGCGACCTCGATTTGAGTTCGTTCACCAAGGGCACCTCGGCGCTGGCTCCGTCGAAGTTGGGAATTTGGAAGGAGGCCGCCAGCCGCGTCCACGCCACGGATATGCCGCCGGCGTCGAAACCGGGCAAAGAGGTCAAGCAACCGAGCGAAGCCGAGCGTGCGCAGTTCCTAACCTGGATCCGCAATATCAAATACCTGTCGCCCAAGGATCCCGGTCGCGGCACGATCCGTCGTCTGTCGCAGGTGGAGTACGCCAACACTTTGCGCGATCTGCTGGGTGTTGATCCCAAAGTCGCCAGCCAAGTGCCCAAGGATGCTATCGGCGAAGGTTTCAGCAGTTCGATCTCACCGCTGCTGATGGAAAAGTATTTGATCGTCGCCGATGAGATTCTGGACGAGGCGATCAGGCCTGAGCAGCTCCAGATCAATTGGAAAGCCGGTGAACTCACCCTGAGTATTGCCGGCAAGGATGAACCCGGAAAACCCGATGGCGGCACGCGCACGATCAACGGTCCGGGCGAACTCCTCACCAGTTTTTCGGCACCCGTCGATGGCACCTACACAATCAAGGTGCGCGCCGGCACCGAACAGGTGCTGGGCGGCGAACCAACACGCATCGCTGTGCGCATAGACAACCAGGTGGTCGGTGAGCTCAAAATCACCGGCAGTGCCAAGAGCCCCAGGGTCTATTCGGTATCCTGCAAACTGCCCGCTGGTCGAACCAAGTTGTCCTTGCTGGCGCTGAATCCTTATGTCGAGGTGAAGTCAGAGGACCCCAAGCGCGCCCCGCAGCCGCCCCCCAAGCCACCAGCCGAAGCGCCGCAGGGCAAAGACGGCAAGCCGACACCACGCCAGGACTTGCGCGTCGCCGTCATCGAAAGTCTTGAGGTCACCGGTCCACCGGCGGCTAAGCCGTCGGAGATCCAACGCCGCTTGGTGATCGCAACTCCCAGTCCCGACTTATCGAAGCGCGACGCGGCGAAGCAGATCGCCGAAACGTTTGCCCGCCGTGCCTACCGTCGCCCGCCAACGACAGGCGAAATCAACGGTTTGCTCAAGGTCTTCGATCTCGCTGACAAGCAGGATGAACCCTTCTCCTCGTCGGTGAAGCTGATGCTCAAGGCCGTGCTCGTTTCGCCCGCCTTCATCTACCTCACACCGGATGATGGTTCGATCAGCGGGAAAAACGACGCGGTCGTTCCCTTGGGCGACCACCAGATCGCCGCGAAGCTCTCGTACCTGTTCTGGTCCACCATGCCGGATGATGAACTCAGCGCGTTGGCCGATGATGGAAAATTGCGGGATCCGCAGGTGATCGCCGATCAGGTTCGCCGTTTGATCAAAGATCCCCGCTCACGCACCTTGTTTGACGGATTCGGCGCGTCCTGGTTGGGCATCGACCAGATCCACGCCGTGACGGTGGATCAAAAGAAGTTTCCAGAACTGACCAAGGACCTGCGCACGGCCATGTACGAAGAGTCGGCGATGTTGTTCGACACCATCCTGCGCGACGACCGCAGCATGACCGAGTTTGTCGACAACGATTACACCTTCATGAACAACGCGCTGGCCAAGATTTACGGCATGGAAGATCGCGTCACAGGGAACCAGATGAAGCGCGTGACGCTGAGCGACCGTAACCGCGGGGGTGTGTTGACCATGCCCAGCGTGTTGTTGGTGACATCGATGGCGACCCGCACCAGCCCAGTCAGACGCGGCGCCTGGGTGCTCGACCGGGTGCTGGGCCAGAAACCGCCCCCACCGCCGGCCAACGTGAAGGAGTTGGAAGAGCAGGGCGAAAGCCTGACGCTCAACTTGCGGCAGCGTACCGAACGGCACCGCGCCGATCCCGCGTGTTTCGGCTGCCACCAAGCGATAGACCCCATTGGTTTCGGCCTGGAAAATTTCGACATCCTTGGTCGTTGGCGTGAGCGTGACGACACCGGCGCGCCGGTGGATTCGGTTGGCGAACTCCCAGGCAAACAGCGCTTCACCACTCCTGGGGAGCTCAAGCGTTTGTTGTCAGCCAGGAAGGACGACATCTGCCGCTCCCTGGTGCACCGCAGCCTCGCGTATGCCCTGTGTCGTACCTTGACCGGCTACGACGAAGTCGTCGCCGATGAAATTGCTGATGCCGTGGCCAAGGACGGCTACCGTTTTCAATCCGTGTGGATCCGTATCGCCACGTCGTATCCGTTCCTGAACCGCCGCATCTCTCGCTGATCCTCAAGCACACCCGTTTCGGAGAACCATCCCATGCGCAAAAACTGGCTGATCGACCGCCGCACCTGCCTCAAGGGACTCGGCGTCGCCCTGGCCTTACCCTTGTTAGAAACCATGGGCTGGGCTGAAACCCCGAAAAATTCTGGCAGCTACAAACCCCCAGTGCGCCTGGGTTGGATGTTCATGCCCTGTGGCGTCAACCAGGAGACCTTCTGGCCGAAAGATGAAAAAGATTGGGCAGCCAATCTGTCACCTGCGATGCAGTCGCTGCGTCCGTTCTTCGACAACATTCTCTTGCTGGACGGCATCAACAACGAGGTCGGCTTCGGTGCCCCGCATGCCATCGAGTTGTGCAGTTGGTTGACCGCAGAGGCGCCGAACCGCGACAAGCGCGACCAGATCAACATCGCTCCGTCAGCCGACCAGATCGCCGCTGCCCACCTCGGACTCTACACCGCGTTACCGTCGCTCGAACTCGCCTGCAAACCAGACGGGCCTGGATCCGAAATCCGTCAAGAGGGCCTCACCAACCGCTACTACCAGACGGTCAGCTTCCGTACGGCCACCCAGCCACTGCCGATGGAGCGCAGTCCGGCGGAGGTTTACAAACGGTTGTTCGCCTCGCGTCAGTCGACGCCGAAGAAAAAAGGCGGCCCCAGCGTCGATGCCAAACAGTTCTCAGCAGACGGAGGCGCAGCGGACGACGAATCGCTCGACCGCAGCATGCTTGATCTCGTACGTGAAAATGCCGGCGAGCTGCGCAGTCGTATCAGCGTGGACGACCAGCACCAACTGGACGACTACCTGGATAGCGTCCGTTCGTTGGAAAAACGCGTGGCGGCCATCGAACACCAACAAGCCGAAGCAGCCAAAGAAAAAGCTGCTGGTGGCACCAGCAAAGGCCCTGCATCAATTCAGCGCTCGCCGCCCTTGGACGTGAAGGTTCCCGCAGGCAACGTGAAATGGCAAGAGCACGTGAAAGTCATGGGCGACCTCATGATCCTCGCCTTCCAGAGCGATATCACGCGCGTTGGAACCCTGATCCCGTCACATGATCACGGAATCGGCTACGAAGAATTCGGCTATCAAAATCACCACTACGTCAGCCACCACGAGAAAAGAGCCAAAAAAGATTTCCTGGAGGTAATCTCAAAGATCGACCGCCTCAACATCGATCTCTTTGCGTACCTGGTCGGCCGTATGAAGAGCCTGAAAGAAGGGCCCGGAACGCTGCTCGACAACGTCATCTTCACCTGGGGTGCGGGACTTGGCGACGGGGATTCGCACACCATGAAGCGACTGCCCACCGTCATCGCCGGCGGCGGTGGTGGCACCATCCGCAGTGGCCGCTACGTGCCGAATGTCAAAGGACACCAGGGCGACCTGCTGACCGGCATCCTGGCGCGTGCAGGCGTGCCGATGACGAAACCGGTTGGACGCGGCACGAAGATGCTGGCCGAGTTGTCGTAGACCTCAATCCGGCCATAGAACCCAGAGTGACTGTATTGTGGTCAGACGACCGTGGCAGGCTCGCTCACCGTCGGCTTTGCCTGCGTGGTCAACCATGCCACCATCAGTACGGTTCCGGTGGCTTGCACGCAGCCAAACAACCAGCGCACCAGTCCAGGGAAGATGCCATGAGTGAGAGTCGGATGAGGTCACGATCTGAAACCGCCCACGCGGAAATTGTGAGACGCGCGCTGGCGATCGGCCTGTGGTGCGTTCTCAGTCTGGCCTCTGTCGTGGGTTTTGGCGCGGCCTACGCAGCGGAGGGAATGCAGGTGTATTCGGAAGTTCCTGGCCTCGCCCAATCCGAGCACTTCAGAGCCCAGGTGAAGCTGGCCGATCGCGCAGACTGGTCACCCGCGTTCATGTGGCAGACCTCCTCCAAGAAGGACAAAGACAACGTCGAGAAATATCCCAAGCACTTGGCTGGCTGGACTCATTCCTACATCAACTTCGAAATGGCCGGCCCGGTCGAAATTGAATTATCCAGAGTCGATCAGCAACCCATCCGCAGTGCGTCCCCGCACCCAATAAAAAAGGTGAAGTCCTGCACGCTCAGGGATGGCAAGGTGTATATCGTATTGGAAAGGCCCTGTTTGATCGCGGTCGACATCGATGGACAGATGGACGGCCAGGACACCGGCATGGGCTATAAGGGGCCACCCATCCATGCGGTCTCGATTTTTGCTAATCCGCTGATCACCGACAAACCCAAGGCTGGCGATCCCACGGTTCTCTTCGTCAAGCCGGGCGAGATCCCGCCGTCGGACGGAACCTGGAAAACCCTCGCCTTCCTTCCGGGGGTTCACGACCTGGGTGCGGCATTTCCGTTCCATGCCAATCGCCACTATTACATTCCTGGTGATGCCCTGGTCTATGGCAGCTTCAGTAATCATAAAAAATGGGACGATGGTCACGACATCCGGATTTTCGGTCTCGGGACGTTGTCCGGATCTCGCCTGAAACATCCGGAGTTTGCAGAACCGCGCGTCCAGTCAAACCCGGCGCTGCACAACCCGATCGACATCGTCGGGGCGGCGAGCACCACAGTGGAAGGCATCACCATCGCCGATGCCGCTCATCACAGCCTGATGTTGATCTCGGGCTACGCCCCGTCGAAACCGACCGATGTGCGTTGGGTCAAAATCCTCAACTGGCGCGTCAACGGCGATGGGATCAATCCATTTGGCAATGGCCTGCTTGAGGATTGTTTCATCCGCACGCAGGACGATTGCCTGTACGTGTCCGGCCGAGGAATCCGGCGCGTCGTTTTGTGGAACGACTTCAATGGTTCCTCCTTCGTCCTCTCCAGTCTGCCGCAGCTGATCGACCGCACCCTGGTGGTCGAAGACTGCGACGTCATTTATTCCCGAGCCTCGTGGCACAAATGGGGCGGCGGACGGGTCTTCAACATGCGCGGCGAAGGCAAAGGCGACTGCGGTGCCGGCGTGGTGTTCCGCAATATCACCATCGAGGACCCGCGCCCAACGCTGCAGCAGTTCTTTATCAACATGACCATTCCCAAGCCCTATTCGAATGGCGGCGAAACCAGAGGGAAAGGCGACTGCGCCCAAATCGTTTTCGAGAACGTGTCCATCGCCGCGCCCAGCGTCATCAACGAACCGCAACTCCTGTGGGGAGCCGAAGGCGCCCGCATCCATAATCTGGTGTTCAAGAATCTGACGGTCGGCGGCAAAGCAGTCGCTGACGTAGGATTCTTCAAGACCAACGAGTTCGTCGGCGAGCTTCAGTTCGTGCCGAGCGCCAAAGACGTGAAGTGACTTTTACGGTACTGCGTACCTGCTTTTCCTACGGCTGACGATGGGGTGAGTGCAGGCCCCGATGAGGCAACTCTGCGGCCCTCCTCGTACCTCTGCGTCTCTGCGGCTACCGTACTCGCGCGCAGTAATCCGCGGCGTGATCAGCGTCAGCGTTTCAGAGTCACTTTTTCTCAAGCAACCAGATGTTGCGGTAGAACGTCGGATTGCCGTGGTCCTGCAAATGCAGACCGCCTGGCTCCGCATTCTCGTCCTTGCCACCGCCGGTGTTCTTGGGCAGGTCCTGATCCTGATGGATGATCACACCGTTGTGGCGGATGGTCGCCTTGGCGTTGGTGGTCTTTTTGCCGTCAGCCCAACTCGCAGCCGTGAAGTCCACATCGTAGGTCTGCCATGACAACGGCGGGAAACACATGTTCACGCGTGGCTTGGCGATGGTGTAGATGCCGCCGCATTCATTGTTCTCGCCATTCAGTCCGAAGGAGTCGAGCACCTGACATTCGTACCGCTCCTGAATATACAGGCCGCTATTGCCGCGATCTTGTCCGCGACCGTAGGGCTTGAACGGCAGCATGAATTCCAAATGGAGGGTGAAGCTGGTGAACTTCTGTTTGGTGGTCGCGCCGTATTTCAGCAGTTTGCGCTCATCCATCGAGCCATTCCAGGCGTCGACGTTGCTGCCGTCGAACAACACGATCGCACCTTCCGGCGGCTTGGCGCCCATGGTCGGGCTTTGCCGCAGGACCTTCTTCAGCTTCACCGTGCGCTTATCGGTGTCGTCGATCGCGGTGACGCCGCTCTCATCCACGGTGACGTTCCAGCCCTTGCCGTTCACGGCGACCTTGCCGCCCTCGGTCTTGCCCTCCAACTGCACTTTGCCCATGCCGTCCCAACCGGCTCCTGGCAGGCCGCCGGCTTCGATGCAGACGCGGAAGGCGCCGCCACCGAGCGCGATGACCTGCACGCCGAGTTTGTCCGCTGGCGCCGCTTCGTATTCACCTTGGATGGCAAAGTCGGGGCCGGCTTTGGTCGGATCGAGCGCGAGATCCTGATTGGCATCCGCCGCCCAGGTCGAGGGCGACAACGCCACGGCGGCAAACAACAAGGCAGGAACAAGCGTGCGGATCATGGAGGGGCTCCCGGGTGGTCGGTGAATTGAGCAAAAGGTGCCGGTAGTACCGCCGAACGCCATCCATCGTTGCCCGCCTCCTGAGCGATGAGTCATAGGCCGTCTCCGCACACCGGGTTGCGCTCCAGTCCGCCAGCCCAGGATGCCCCGCCATGCCGCGGATGACTTGGATTGGAAAGGAGGCCGTGCTCGACCTGCATCGTCGAGTGCCGCTGCGTTTATTGGATGAGGTCGCCGCGCAGGCTATCCCCGGCCGGGACGTCGGCCACGAACTCATCGAAGGCGACAACCTGGAGGCCCTGCGCGCGCTGCTGCCGCGCCACCAAGGCCGGGTGAAGTGCGTCACCATCGATCCCCCCTACAACACCGGCAATGAGAACTGGGTCTACAACGACGCGGTGAACTCTCCGGCGATGCGCGCGTGGTTGGGCAAGGCGGTCGGCCGCGATGATCTAACGCGCCACGACAAGTGGCTCTGCTTGATGTACCCGCGGTTGATGTTGCTGCGCGAGTTGCTCAGCGAAGACGGCAGCATCTGGGTGTTTCTTGACGATCACGAGATCGGCCCGCTGCGCCTGCTGATGGACGAGGTCTTCGGTGCTGAGCAGTTCATCGCCACGGTGATCTGGCAGAAAGTTTACTCGCCGAAAAACAGTGCACGTCATTTCAGCGACGACCACGATTACCTGGTGATCTACGCCAAGGACGCGCGCCGCTGGAAACCGAATCTGGTGCCGCGCTCCGCCGCGCAGGACAAGGCCTACAAGAATCCCGACAAGGATCCGCGTGGTCCGTGGAAGTCCGGCGATCTGTCGGCGCGCAACAGCTACAGCGAAGGCACGTATTCAATCACTTGTCCAGGTGGACGTGAAATCGCTGGTCCGCCAAAGGGTTCCTACTGGCGCGTGTCAGCGACGAAACTCGCGGAACTGCACCGCGACCAACGCATCTGGTGGGGCAAGGACGGCAACAGCGTGCCGTCGATCAAACGTTTCCTCAGCGAGGTGAAGGCTGGCGTCACGCCACAGACGCTGTGGACCTACGACGAAGTCGGCCACACGCAGGAGGCCAAGAAGGAGCTCGTCGAGTTGATGGACTTCCGCGACAGCGCAGCGGTGTTCATTTCGCCCAAGCCGCTGCGCCTCATCGAACGGGTGCTGACCATCGGCAGCAATCCCGGCGACCTCGTGCTTGATGCGTTTGCTGGCAGCGGCACCACCGGACATGCGGTGATGCGCCTCAATTCCGTTGCCGCAGAACCCCGTCGCTGTCTGCTGATCCAGCTCGGCCGTGATCAAGATGATGGACCGAACATCTGTCAGAAGATCACCCGTGAACGGCTGCGCCGAGCGAGCGTCGGCCTTGGCGAGGCGTGGACGTACAAACGCCTGGGAAAACCTCTGATCGATGGCGACGGCCGCCTGGGTGAGCTGCCGTATCCGGAGCTTGCTGCGTTGGTGTGGTGGCACGCGACGGGAGCAACGTGGCCGACGGAAAAAATCGCTGAATGCGCGTTCCTTGGTGTGAGCACGGATGGCACTGGCGTCTTCCTGCTCGCCGGTGGCGCGCTGCCGGACAAGGACAGTGCCAGTCGCAACGCCTTGACGCCGGCGATGCTCGCCAAGCTCGCTGCGCACGAGGGACCACGTCTGATTTACGGCGCGGTGTGCCGCCTGGGCGAAGATGATCTGCGTCGTCATCGTTTGACCTTCCGCCAACTGCCGCAGGCGCTCGCCGCGCTCGGCGGATGACCATGCGCCTGGTGCGAGGCAGTGAAGTGAGGCCCGCAGGGCCGCCCCGAGGAAAGCCCGGGGTGAAACCCCGCTCGTTACCCATAGGTCGACCAGACCGACGAAAGCCCCGAGGAAAACCGCCGGGAGCGCGGCCGCCCCCGGCCGCATTCCTTTGCGTCGATGCTCGTTGGAGGTCGCAGGGATTTCTCGGGGATCGTGACGCAACCTCTCACACATCGCGCGTTTTCCGAGGTTCCGTGTTGAATGCGGCCGAGGGCGGCCGCGCTCCCGGCGGTCATGTTCGGCCGCTGACGATCACCTTGGACTTATGGGTAACGAGCGGGGTTTCACCCCGGGCTTTCCTCGGGGCGCCGCTTCGCGGCTCACCAGATCAACACCGAGGTCGGCAACTGTGACGGTGACACTGAAAAACTTTCAACGTCAGGTGCTCACGCGCCTGCGGCGTTTCTGCGATCGTCTGTCTGCTGGCAGCGATCCGGCCGCCGCGTTCGCAGAACAGGGCGACACCTACCGCTCACCGCCGCTGATTGACGCGCCGTGCGTCTGCCTCGCCATCCCCACCGGCGGCGGCAAGACGTTGCTCGCCGCCGCCGCCGCCGGCATCGTCGCTGGCCATGCGCTGCACCGCGTGCCGGCGTTGGTGGTGTGGTTGGTGCCGTCGACCGCCATCGCGGAGCAGACGCTGCATCACCTGCGTGATCCGGCGCATATGGTATCGCAGGCCTGCGCTGCCGGCATCGACGGTTTCGGCGGTCTTGGCCCGGTGCGCGTGGTCGACGTGGCACAGGCGCTGCGCCTGCCACCGAGCGCGTACCACGCGGCCAGCGTGGTTCTGGTGGCGACCATTCAGCAATTCCGCATCAGTGATCCGCAAGGTCGACAGGTCTACGCTGCCAGCGACGCCCTAGGAGATGACGGTGCACATACGTTGGCAGAAGTGATCGCGCATCGTCGTCCGGTGGTGATCGTCGATGAGGCGCATAACGCGCGCACACCGCTGTCGTTCGAAACGCTCGCACGCTTGGCGCCCGGCTTCGTGCTCGAACTCTCCGCAACGCCCGCGCGTCAACCGTGGCCCTCAAACATTTTGTCCCGCATCGATGCCGCGGCACTCAAGGCCGAACACCTGCTCAAGCTGCCGTTGGTGCTCGCCACTGATCCCGCGCCGGATCGTTGTTTGGCAGATGCGGTGCAGCGGCGCAACGAACTCGCAGCACTCGCGGCGACAGAAATCGACGCGCCCGCACTCCGCCCTCTATTGCTGATCCAGGCTGAGGCCCGACGTCATCCGAGCGCGATGACACCGGACGTGGTGCGCGAACACCTCATAAAATCCTGCGGGCTGAAAGACGACGCCATCGTCATTGCCACCGGCGATGAACGCGGACTCGACGGTGTCGATCTCGACGATCCCGCCTGCCCGATCACCACCATCATCACCGTCGAAGCGTTGCGCGAAGGTTGGGATTGTCCGGCCGCTGCAGTGCTCTGCACGCTGCGCGGTTCCTTTACCGACACCGCCGCGGTGCAGCTCGTTGGACGCATCCTGCGTCAACCCGGCGCCCGACTGCGTTCGCATGACGCGCTCAACCGCAGCTACGCCTACGCCGTTGCGCCAGAGTTCGATGTCGCCTTGGCCGCGCTGCGTGGATGCCTGAGCGATGGGCTTGGCTTCAGCGCGCAGGAAACCCTGCACCTGGTGCAACTCGCCGGTAAAACCGCGACCACCTGGCAGACGGAACCGACGCCACCGTTCCTAGTCCCACGTCTACTGATCCGTGATCCGCTTCGACCCGAGGTGTGGGAACCATTCCGCGATACCCACCGCTTGGCCAATGAGTGGGCGTTGACCAATGACGCGGCGCGCCTGTCGCCTGGGGAATACCAACCCGGTGCCGCCGGCCCCGGCATCGCCGAGATCGATCTGGACGACGATGGCACCTGGAACGCTGCGCCATTGCCGGCTCCGGAACATGCACCATCTATCGCCACGCAAACCGCACTCGCCGCGTGGTTGGAACGACGCCTGTGGGCGGACGACATCCGACCGGATGAGGTAAACACGTGGGTCGCGATCGCGCTGGCGCATCTGCTCGACCAACGTGGCTTGCCACTCACTGATTTGGATCACGACCGCTGGCATCTCGCCACGGTGTTGCGGGAACGACTCGATCTGATGCGCGAGAACGCCGCACGCACGGCAACCGATCGCGTGCTCGCCCAGGTGAGAGCCAGCACACCGGCCGACCATTTCCGCTTCACCACGTACGCCACCGATGGCAGTTCCGAGCACGGCTTCCGTCGTCATGCGTATCCGTTGGTCGCAGCTTTTGATTCGGATGAAGAACGTCGCGCCGCCGAAGCCCTTGATCGCCACCCACGCGTCACCCGCTGGGTACGCAATCCCGTCGGCGACCACGGCTTCGCCCTGCCGCGCCGGCCACTCGCCGGCAATCGCTGGTTCTATCCCGACCTCATCGCCGAACTGAGCGATGGGCGTCTGCTGTTGGTGGAGGTCAAAGGCGCGCACCTCGCCACGACGGTCGATACGCAGGACAAGATCGCCTGCGCCACCATCTGGGCGCAGGCCACCGGCAACGGCTTCGTGCTGGTGGTGGGCGGCGATGTCGCAGCGATCGATGACGCTCTGGGCTGACCGCTTGATGGAAATCGTTCTCATCATCCTGCGGTGGCGCGATTGAAACCAATTCCGCACCGATAAATTAGGCGGTAAATGTCAGGCTTTCGCCAATGACGGTGAAAGCCGTGTCAGTGACAGGAACCTGACAAGACAGGTGCTTGCGACTCCTATTTTTTCTGACACAGATGCGCCCTTCCTAACCTTCTGAACCATTCCCACGAGGACCCCATGCTCAACGTCGTCCGCGCGTCCGCTGCTGCTCTGCTGCTCGGCGCCTTTGTTTCCACCTCCCTCACCGCTGCCGATGAGACCTTCGCCAAGGCGTGGCCGATCATCGAGAAGTCCTGCACCGGTTGCCACGGCGCCGATAAGCAGAAGGGCAAACTGCGCCTCGACACCAAGGAAGCCTGGCTCAAGGGCGGCGAAAACGGCAAGATGGTCGAACCGGGCAAGCCCGAGAAGTCCGACGTGGTGAAGATGATCAAGTGGGCACACGAAGATCCGGACTACAACATGCCGCCCAAGAAGAAGGATAAGAATACGCAACTCAGCGCTGAGCAGGTGACGATCATCGAAGAGTGGATCAAAGCCGGCATGCCCTGGCCCGCCGCCAAGTAAGCGAACCGGTTCCGACTCTTTCGGAACTTTGACGAAGCGCCGGCAATCGCCGGCGCTTCGTGCGTTTAACCGCATCCTACCGCGTGCATCACCCTCGTTTGTGGAAGCGATAATGGCTCACCAGCCACTCGGTGCCACGGTTGAAAGCCCACAGTTCCTCGCAGGCCATGAAGAACATGCGCCAGCGTTGGACCATCCGTTTCGCTTCGGCAATTGGCAGGTTCTTGGCGAATAGCGCCAGCGCCGCACTTCGGTGAGCGTCGAGATTGCGCAACCACCAACGTGCCGTGCGGGCGTAGTGCTGGCCGTTCACCCGCCAGTGATGCTCAAGCGCGAGGTCATCCTGGTAATAGGTGAACAACGAATCGCTCGGCATCATGCCGCCGGTAAAAAAGTGACGCGCCATCCAGTCGTCGTCGCCGCCAAGATCATCGAAGGTGTACGCCACCGTGCGATGGGTGAAGACGTGGCAGAACAACTTGCCCTCCGGCTTTAGCCAGCCAGCGATGCGCCGGAACAACTCAGTGTGATTGCGCAGGTGCTCAAAACATTCGACCGATACCACGCGGTCGTAGGAACCGCTCGGCTGGTAGGTACTGATGTCGGCGGTCTCGATGGTGAGGTTGGTCAAGCCGCGCTCACGAGCCAGGCCCATGATGTGCTCGCGTTGCGAGTTCGAATTGGACACGCCACGGATGCGCG
>JANPLC010000235.1:0-2404 GCA_031426335.1 Planctomycetota bacterium | reverse complement strand
TGGAGCCGCCGATGGCGCGATCGTTGCCGTTCTCCGACAGTTTGAGGTTGTTTTCCTTGGCGATGTAGGGCAGCAGTTCATCGAGCAGGAATTTCGCGTAGCTGTCACCCAGGCCATCGTATTCGTAGCTGCGGTTGTAGCGCTCAAGCGCCTGATCGCTCAACGCCTTCACCCGTCCTGGGGTGACGCCGATGGCGATGGTGACCGGCATTTCTTTCGCGGCGATCAAGCGATCGAAGACCTCCGGCGCCTTCCACTGCATGCCGTCCTGGTTGACGTAGACACACGCCGGCGTCGAGCCGTCGTACTGCTTCGGCACGTACACCGTCACCTCGCGCGTGGTGCCTGGGAAAATCTTGCTCTGAGTAAACTCGAACTTGGTCACCGTGCCTTTGGGGATGTCCTTGGCGGCGTCTTCGGCGAACGACACGCCGAACGAACAACCGGTGATGAGGGCGAGGGACAGCAGACGGTGGGACATGGTGGGCTCCGTGGGAGTGCGGACGCTAGGTGGAGACGATGCGTCTGCGGTGCATGAGGTACGAGCGGTGCCGATGAGCGTGTGAACCTGGAACGTGCGTCCCGCAGGGACGCTATGAAAATAGCCCGGCACTTCAGTACCGGGAATCGCGGCAAGCATACATGCCAGTCCCGGAGGGACGGCTGAAACGTCCGACTTTTCAGCGGTCCCGCCGGGACTTTGCCGTTATCCGCGCTTGTTCCCGGCACTGAAGTGCCGGGCTATTTCCAAGCCTCCCCTCCGGGGCGGCGGACCCGTCTCCAGATGTTGCCATGGGTGGCAGCTGCCGCACCGCAATCCGTCTCATCGCAGACGGATGGAGCGATCCAGCGGGGTGCGGGGGGCATCTCCTCGCCAGCGCCACCGTGGTAGGCTGATACCCATGAGCCCCACGCCAATTCCTAGTCGTCTCATCAGCGCCGGCAGCGGACCTGTCCGGCTGACGTTGCGCCTGACCGATGATGCGGAGAGCGCGGCGCGTCACATCGCCACGCTGGTGGCGCATACCATCCGCACCTGCGCGGCGCAGAAACGTCGCTGCGTGTTGGGCCTGCCGACCGGCAAGACGCCGCTGCCGATCTACAAGCTGCTGGTCGAGTGGCATCGGGCGGGACAACTGTCGTTCAAGCACGTCACCACCTTCAACCTCGACGAGTACCATGGCGTGCCGCGGTCATCGCCGCAGAGTTACTGGACGTTCATGCACCAGGCGTTGTTCGACCACGTCGACATCGAACCGGGTGCGATCAACCTGCCGCGTGGCGATCTGCCGGATGCGGAGGTTGCGGAGCACGCTGCTGCCTACGAACGCGCCATCGCGGAAGCGGGTGGCATGGATCTGGTCATCCTCGGCATCGGCGGCAATGGCCACATCGCGTTCAATGAACCCGGTGCGCCGGCGAGCAGCCGCACGCGCTTGGTGCGCCTCGCGCCGCACACACGGCGCGCGGCCGCTCCCGACTTTGGTGGTGAGAAGAACGTTCCCACCGGCGGCGTGACCATGGGCATCGGCACCATCCTGGCGGCCAAGCGCGTGGTGCTGCTCGCCACTGGGGCAGCGAAATCAGCGGCGGTTGCGGCGGCGGTTGAAGGACACGTCGACACCACCTGCCCAGCGAGCTACTTACAAACGCACCACGACGCAGAAGCGGTGTGCGACCCAGGTGCTGCCGCGCGTCTGATGGCGGTGCGCAAACCATGGTTGGTCGGCCCGGTGGCGTGGGACGCCGGACGTGCGATCGCCGCGGCGATCGATGTGGCAGAGACCACCAAGAAGCCGCTGCTCAGCTTGGCGGCCGAGGATTACCAAGCGCGGGCGCTCGGCGAGCTGCTTGATCGCAAAGGGCCCGCGGACCAGCTCAACCTCGACACCTTTCGAGCGCTGCAGAGCCGCATCACCGGCTGGCCGGGTGGCAAACCTGCAGACCGCCGTCGGCCCGGTGACATCCCGCAACCCGATGATGGCATCTTTCCCAAAACCGTGGTGGTCTTCAGTCCACATCCCGACGACGATGTCATCGGCATGGGCGGCACCATCGCGCGTCTGGTCGAACACGGACACCAAGTCCACATCGTCTATCAGACAGCCGGTCATCGCGCAGTGCACAATGATGATCTGCGCCGGCATATGGCCTTTGTTGATGGTGCGGCTGAGATCACCGGATCCACGCGCCCCGTCGTCGATCCGCAGCATACCACACGGCTGAAGGCCTTGGTGCGTCGCACCGAGGCCACCGCTGGCGCGTGGATCGTCGGTGTTCCCAGAGAGAACCTGCACTTCCTCGACAGCCCCCTCTACGGTCGTGGCAGCGTTGGCGAGGACGATGTCGCGCTGCACGTCGCCCTGCTGAACAAGCTGCGTCCACATCAGGTGTACTCCGCTGG
>JANPLC010000234.1:0-10516 GCA_031426335.1 Planctomycetota bacterium | reverse complement strand
CCACCCGCACTTGAGCCTGTCACCTACCGGCTACACCCCATGCATGCCCACCACCTCCGCACCTGCTCGCATCGGCATTGTTGTCACCTCAGACCGCGCGAGCGCCGGCGTCTATCAAGACCTCGGTGGCCCCGCGATCCGCGAGACCATGCGTGCCTACCTGCGTTCACCCTGGAGCGACGTCTACCGCCTCATTGCCGACGATCAGCCGACGATCGAAGCGACGCTGATCGAGTTGTGCGATCGCGAGCACTGCGACCTGGTGGTCACCACCGGCGGGACCGGCCCGGCACCACGCGACGTCACCCCCGAAGCGACCACGGCCGTGTGTCAGCGCATGCTGCCCGGCTTCGGTGAGTTGATGCGCACCGCGTCACTCAAGTTTGTCCCCACCGCCATCCTGTCGCGGCAAACCGCCGGCATCCGTGGACAGAGTCTGATCATCAACTTGCCTGGGAAGCCCAAGAGCATCCGCGAATGCCTGGATGCGGTGTTCCCCGCTGTTCCCTACTGCCTCGACCTGATCGGGGCCGCACGATTCGAAACTGATGAAGCGGTGATTAAGGCCTTCCGCCCCAAACCTGGGTAATCCTGGGAACGCTCGACGGAGACTGGACGAGCGACTGGACCGTGGGGTATGCTGTCTCGGAGCTCTGCCAATGTCCGCCTCGCCCGCCACCAATCGTCACCCCAAGAACGACCTCGACGCCGGCCTCTCGCAGGAGGAGATCGATCGCCTGCTGTCTATCAGCGGGTTCATCGGCGATGGCAGCCAGACTGACCGCAAATCGCTGATCGACGAGATCAAGGACGCCATTCTCAATAGCGGCACACTCTCACTCGATGAATGGATGGGCCTGCGCGACCGCTTGAAGGAGATCGAACGGTTGATCCCGACGATTGATTTGATCATCGAGTTGAAACAGAAGCTGAAGAAAAAGTGACGAGGAAGGGCTGCGCCCTTCTGGCTACAGACCACAGGCTACGGGCTACAGGTCAGACATCGGTACGTGGGCGCTGCTCGGCGTCCGTCACCACAACACGATGGACACTCGAATCACAACCTGTGGCCCGTAGCCTGTGGCCTGTAGTCTATCAGAGAATCTCGACGAACTGGTGATCCGGATTCTGCTGCGCACAGTAACGCTTGTCCCATTCGCTGGGGAACAGCACCACCGGCTTACCGCGCAGATCCTTCGCCAGGTACGAGCCGTGCGTCGGCTTGAACGTGTCGACTTCGCCCACCAGCCAGGAGCTGCATTGGTACGGTAGATCTGACACTTCCGTCTCGACGTTGTACTCGTCCTTCAAACGGTAGCGCAGCACTTCGAATTGCAGACGACCGACGGCGGCGACGAAGGGATCACCCATGGGGTTTTCCCAACTGCGCAAGACCTGCACGGCACCTTCGGCGGACAACTGGGCGATGCCCTTGTCGAATGACTTGCGCTTGGTCAGGTCCGCCGGCATCACCCGGGCGAAACATTCGGGCGGGAACTGCGGCAGCGGCGCGTGTTCGAACCCGTCTTTGGCCGGACCGCTCTGCGCCAGGATGGTATCGCCGATAGCGAAGCCGGCGTTCACCAAGCCGACCACGTCACCGGGATAGGCCACGTCGAGCGTCGTACGATCGCGCGCCACCAGCGTTTGGGGACGTGACAAGCGGACTTCGCGGACGAACTGACCACGATGGTAGTGCTTGACCACGATGTCGCGTTCGAAGCGTCCCGAGCAGATGCGCACGAACACCAGGCTGTCGCGGTGTTTCGGATCCATGTTGGCCTGGATCTTGAACGCGTAGGCGCTGAAGGGCGAGGTCACCGGATCGATCGAAATCGGCGTGCCATCGAGCTTGGTCGCTTGACGCGGACTGGGCGGCGGCGCCATGTCGATGAAGGCGTCATAGAAGGGTTCAATGCCGAAGTTGGTGAGCGCCGAGCCGAAGAACACTGGGGTGATCTTGCCCGCACGGAACGCTTCGTGGCTGTAGGGATTGCCGGCGATCGCCAGCATTTCCAACTCGCCGCGCATCTTCACGGCTAATTCGGGACCGATCACTTCCGCCGCATGTTCGCTGCCAAGTGGGATGCGCTCCATGCTCGCACGTTGGGCACCACCAGCGGCAGTCTTGCGGAACGCCAGCAGATCGCCGCTGACGCGATCGACCACACCGACGAAGTCACGGCCCATGCCAACTGGCCAGTTCATCGCGCTGGCTTGAATGCCGAGCACTTCCTCAACTTCGGTCAGCAGCTCCAGCGGATCACGCCCAGGCAAGTCGCACTTGTTGATAAAGGTCAGCACCGGCACGCCGCGCAGTTTACAGGCGGCGAACAACTTGCGCGTCTGGGTCTCAACGCCCTTTGAGGCGTCCAACACCATGATCGCGCTGTCGGCAGCGGTCAGCGTGCGGTAGGTGTCCTCGCTGAAGTCCTGGTGCCCAGGCGTATCCAGCACGTTGATGATGTGGCCCTTGTACTCGAACTGCATGGCCGAGGCGGTGATCGATATGCCGCGCTCCTGTTCCATGGTCATCCAGTCCGAGGTCGCCAACTTCCCGGTCTTGCGGTTCTTCACCATGCCGGCGGTGCGCAACATGCCGGCGTAGAGCAGCAGCTTCTCGGTCAGCGTGGTCTTACCCGCGTCCGGATGGGCGATGATGGCGAAGGTCCGCCGACGGGCAGTCTCGTTGGCAAGTTCAGGGGCGTAGGCGGGGTCGTTCATGGGAAGCGCGGCACCATCCGGCGGTTTGCGGGTGTGGCAACCGCCGTCCCCACGAACCAGGGACCACCAAAGCCAACTCATCCAGCGCACGAAATACGGCAATCCCCCTGGGAGAGGCGAGCCCTAGCTCGCCTTGTCTTTATGCGGCGAATCTTGTCCGCAGAACGGCGCTCAAAAGGCATCGACGAGCAAAAGGCAAGGCGAGCTGGGGCTCGCCTCTGCTCGCCTCTCCCAGGGGGTAACCTCAGTCCTTGGGGCCGCCGAGATGCCGCACGAGGAACCCCGCGCGTTTCATCGAGCCAAAGGGTGTCTCCGCCGCGCCGTGGCCTTGGCCGTGAACCACCACCAATTCGAAATCCTTGCCCGCTTTTTCCAGGGCGTTGGCGACTTGGTAGGTCGACGAGGGGTCGACGTTCTCGTCCAGTTCACCGACGATCAGCATCAACTTGCCCTTGAGCTTGGCCGCGTTGGTGACGTTGGATTGTTCCGCGTAATGCGGGCCAACTGGCCAGCCCATCCATTGCTCATTCCACCACACCTTGTCCATGCGGTTGTCATGGCAGCCGCAGTCGGCGACGGCAACGTGGTAGAACTCCGGGTGAAACAGCAACGCCCCCAGCGCGCTCTGTCCGCCAGCTGAGCCGCCATAGATACCGACGCGAGAAAGATCCATCCACGGCCGCGTGGCCGCGGCGCGCTGCCACCACGCGATCCGATCGGGGAAACCCGAATCGGCGAGGTTTTTCCAACAGACGTCGTGAAAAGCTTTCGAACGGTGCGAGGTGCCCATGCCGTCGATCATCGCCACGACGAACCCCAGGTCGGCGGTCTCCTGTTGGCGGAAGCGCGCTTGGAACGCCTTCGGCACAAAGGCGGAATGCGGCCCGGCGTAGATGTACTCCACAACCAGGTAGCGTTTGGCGGGATCGAAATCCTTCGGCCGCCAGATGACACCGTAGATGTCGGTCGTGCCGTCACGGCCCTTGGCGACGAATCGCTCAGGCGGTTTCCAACCGCTGGCCTGCAAGGCGCTGAGATCCGCTTGCTCCAAGGCCACGACCTGCCGACCAGTGGCACCATCGCGTAGCACGTGCTGGGGCGCAGCGTCGACGCGCGACCACGTGTCCACCAACCAACGGCGACCGGGCGACCAGGTGACCTCGTGCGTGCCGTCGCCAGCGGTCAGCCACGTCAGGCCAGTGCCATCGAACGCCACCCGACCGTGGTGCACGTGGTAGGGATCCTCACCTGGATGCACGCCGCCAGCGGTGAACCAGATCAATCCCGCGTCGGGGTCCACGTGTTCGACTCCACGCACCACCCATTGCCCCGTGGTGATGCGATTCTTGAGCGATCCGCTCACCGCATCGAAGCGATAGAGGTGATTCCAGCCGTCGCGTTCGGACATCCACACGAGGTCGCCGCGTGTATCGTAACGTTCATAGAACACCTTGTTGGTGTAGTCGATGAAGGTCGCTGCGCGCTCCTCGATCACGCTCCGAGCCTGACCGCTGCGGTTGATCTCGACGACTCTCAGCACCTGATGCCCGCGCTGGTTGTAGAGCAGGGTGAACGCCGACGAATCGGGACGCCAAGCGAGATCGTCGATGCTCCACGCATTGGTCAGGAGATCCTGCGCGACGGGGATCGGCTTTCGTTCCGCGACGCTGATCAAACACGGACGCGGTTGGTCGAGCTGGTCGCCAGGCTTATCGTAACGAACGGTACGGGTCTTGGGCTGGACCTGATCCTTGGGCGACGATTCGACCAACGTGATCGTACGGTGCTGACCGGCAACGATGCGACGCGCGGCGAGATGGGAGGAATCTGGCGACCACGCGAATGGTCCTTCGTAGCGATCAGCGGCAGTGCCATCGTTGGTGAGCGCAACTGCCTCGCCGGCACCCACGGGCTGGAGCCAAAGATTGTGCTCCCGCACTTTAACCTCAAAGCGCCCATCGGGCGAGCGCTGCGGGGCCCGGGGCGGAGTGGTCGGTTCCGCAATCGCGGCAACCAAATCGTTGGTGATCTCCACCTGCGTGCCGCCGGCTTGCGCTTCGAACACGCCAACGATGGCACCGCCACCACGACTGAGAACCCACACGTGACCAGCGAAGGTGTGTTGGTTGCGCTGCGCACCCGGTTCAATCAGGCCAAAGTCACGGCGTTTGCTTTCGCTGTCGCACCACTGGAGCGTCAGCGCCTTGGCGCTGCGGTTGACAATCGTGATGTTGGTTTCGTCACCACCATCGCGGCTGGGACGCAGGTCGCGGCCAAGGGCCTTCGTCGCTGGTGCATCCTGCGCCTGCAAAGCCAGGGTCTGTGCCGGGCCGGCGAACCAACGGTCACCACAGCGCATCTGCACCGTGCGACCGTCATCACTCCAGCGCAGGTCATCGATTGGCAGCTTGGTGGATTCGACGGGACGCGCGAGCAATCCGCGCAGGACCTCAGCGGCCCGCGCATGATCGAAGGCCGGTCGACGGACGCCGTCACGCGGCAGCACCAGGATGAACTCGTGGCCACCGGCTGACGTCTGTCGGCGGTACCACGCCGAATCACCGTCCTCAGACCAGTGTAATTCGATGCGGGCGTTGGGCAGGTTGCCTGGGGCCTCACGGCTCGCAGCGCTGAGGGCCACCTCGGCACCCAACGTCAACAGACCGACCAGGAACAGGCTGCGTGCACGACTCATGACACCTCCATCCACGAACGTCGAGGTTATACCCGAGAACGGGGGTGCCTTGTGATTTTCTCGTGCCTTTCCCACGACATTTCTTCCAACCGATGAGCGGGATGCCGATCTGCGCTACACATCGCTCGCTCGACTGCATGGCCGGCAGCCTCACCATCGGCATCGTGCCCGACGATCCCCCCTATCAGCCGTTCTACTGCGAAGAGAACGCTTGGCTGTTGGCGCAGGATCCACGCTGCGGCCCAGGCGAACGGCTGGTGATGCTCATCACCGGGACCACCGGCCACGTGGCGATGTGGCGCCAACGCCCAGCAGAAGCGCCAGGCGAACCGCTGCTGTGGGACTACCACGTGGTGCTCGCGGTGTGCGGAGTCGACGGCTGGCAGGTGTGGGATTTTGAATGCGACCTGGGCATGCCGATCGCGGCAGCGACTTGGCTCGACGCTTGTTTCCCGCACCAAGAGCGCATTTCCGCCGGCTTTCGTCCACAGTTCCGTGTCATGCCCGCGCGCGAGTACGTTGCCACGCTGCGCAGTGATCGCTCGCACATGCGAGCAGCCGACGGTTCGTACGCCAAGCCGCCGCCGACCTGGGCGGCGCCTGGTGGGGGATTCGATTCCAACCTGGTGCAGTTCGTCGACCTGCGGCAGACCTTCGTCGGCACGGTCACTGATCTCACGGGATTGCGACAGCGCCTGACGCCGTGAATCAGTCGACCCGCTCACATCGGCAGCGGATCTTGCCGGCGACCAGCGATCCATTGTTTCAGACGCGGCATCAGCACTTCGTCGAGCATGATCTTGCCGCAGGCCGTAACCGGGATCGCCAGGATCATGCCGTAAATGCCGCCCAGCGCGCCGCCGGCGATACAGGCCAGCAAGATGACCGCGGGATGCAGGTTAGTCGCCTTGCCCTGGATCATCGGGTTCAGTACGTAGTCCTCGATGGTCTGGGCAATGAAGTTGATGATCCACGGGAACAGCAGCACCTTCCACCAAATGATCGAGGCAGCGGCACCGGCGGCAGCGTCGTTGAAGTACCAGCCGGTGCGATCCTGTGCACCAGTCAGGCTAATCGCCAACAACAACCAGGCGATCGGCAGGCCGATCGCACTGAAATACGGGATCAGGCCAAGCAAGCCGGTGCAGATGCCAAGCAGGATCGCATGCGGCACTCCCATGATGGTCCAACCGACGGCGTAGATCACGCACATCACCGAACAGGTGAGCAGCCGTCCGCGCACGAAGCCGCTGATCGCCAGATCCATCTTGCCGATCAGATCGAGGGTGCGTTCGCGATTGGTCGCTGGGATGAACGAGCGCACGTACGCCTGCACCGCTGGGAATGCCGTGCTGAAGAAGAAGAAACAGAACACCACGATGAAGGCGAAAATTACCAGTTGGATCGCACCACCCAGGAAACCACCGAGGAAGCCTGCCACCTGGAGGGCACTGCTCGCGATCTTGCCGAACAGACTGCTTTCCTCGGGATCGGCAGGGCGTTGATGCGCCAACTCGGCACGGATCAGTTCACGCACCCGTTGCTCGTCGAGTGGGGCTGATGCCGGAGATGGTGTCGTCGTTGCGGTCGTCGGTGCAGGTGCTGGAGCCGGTTCAGCCGTAGGTTTCGGCGCGGGTTTGGCGGGCGTCGACTGGTCTGCCGGTTTCTTCTCGCCGTGATCATCGACAATCGGACCCGGTTTTCCTTCTGGCAGGTACGCCACCACGACGCTGAGGTGATCGCGCAACCATTCCGGCAGATCTGAACTGGTGGCGAAAGCTCTGAGATTGGCGACATAGCGGTCGGTGTTGCGCGCCAGGGACACGCCCTGTTTGACCAACAGCGGGACGGTGCCAAGCAACACGCCGGCACCGACCAAGCCCAACATGGCCATCATCAGCAGGACAGCGCCCTTGCGCCCGATGTACGGCACCACCCGTGCCATCCACGCCACCAACGGCTCGACCAGGTACGACAACAGCAGCGCCACCATCAACGGCACGGTGATGATGCTGAGCACACTCCCCAGGTAGATCATCCCGAGCACCAGCAGGATCAGCACGCCATCGCGCACCGATTGGATCTGCCACAGGTGGACCCCGTGCCAGTCGCGCGGTTGCTCAGCTGCCGCGTCAGGAGGGATCGTCGACTTGGAATCGTCACGCATAGGAAGGCCTCAGGGGCAGCCTTCCCAGGTCACGGCAGGAAGGCAACCGCAGAGCGTCCCGGCGCACGACTCGGCCGCGGTTGAGCCGTCCGGCGATGTCAGCCTGACGCTAGTTGCCGTCCCTTACGAGCAGTCCCCCATGCGCTTGTCCAACGGCAAGAAGACCCTGCAGATTGCTGCCGGTTGGGGTCGTTGTTCAGGCCTTGACCGAGAAATCCGGCACCCGCGCGCTGAGCTGGGTGAAGTCGAGGTACTTGTAGATCGACTTCTCGAACGGGCTGACGCACTTCGCCATCACGGCGAGGTACTCATCCTTGGTCGGGATCTTGCCCATGATCGAGATGACGCCTGCGAGTTCAGCGCTACCGAGGTAACACTGCGCGTCCTTGCCCATGCGGTTGTCGAAGTTGCGCGTCGAG
Organism: Planctomycetota bacterium; assembly: GCA_031426335.1. GTDB lineage: Bacteria > Planctomycetota > UBA11346 > UBA11346 > UBA11346 > BOG-1363. The sequence goes on along the minus strand of JANPLC010000234.1, from coordinate 2,511 downwards.
GTCGAGAACACGTGCGCGTTCGGACGCACACGGGCTTGGTTGCCCATGCACAGCGAACAGCCGGGGATTTCACGGCGCGCGCCGATCTTGCCGAACAGGCCGTAGTGGCCTTCCTGATTCAGCACGGTCTCGTCCATACGCGTCGGCGGGCTGATCCAGGTCACCGTGTTGAGGTATTCGACGCCGGAGTTCTTGTAGACGTTCGCCAGCGCGCGGAAGTGACCGATGTTGGTCATGCACGAGCCGACGAAGACCTCGTCGATCTTGTTGCCGGCGACTTCGCTCAGCGTCTTGATCTTGTCCGGATCGTTCGGCAGCGCGATGAGCGGTTCGTCGATCGCGTTCATGTCGATGACGAAGACCTTGGCGTAGCGTTTATCCGCCGCGTCGGCGACAGTGCCGACGGTCTTGCCGCGTCCGTCGATGATGGGTTTCTGGTTGGCCAGTTCGAGTCCAGGATCCGCGCGCAGCAATTCCGGTTTCACCAGCCAGGCCTTCATCGCGTCGATGCGCTTCAAGATGGTCAGTTTGTGACCGTAACCGTCGGCCATCATCGCTGTTAGTAACGCGATGTTCGACTTGAGATAATCGGCAACGGAGTTCTCGCTGAGATTCACCGCGCACGCCGCCGCGCTGCGTTCCGCGCTGGCGTCGGACAACTCGAACGCCTGTTCGGCGGTCAGCGTCTCCAGGCCTTCGATCTCCAGGATGCGACCATTGTAGACGTTCTTCTTGCCCTTCTTTTCCAGCGTCAGATCGCCGGTCAGCAGAGCGACCCACGGGATCGCGTTCACCAAGTCACGTAGCGTCACGCCGGGCTGGAGTTTGCCGGTGAACTTCACCAGCACCGATTCCGGCACGTCAAGCGGCATGTAACCGATCGCCGCAGCGAAAGCGACGAGGCCTGAGCCGCCTGGGAAGCTGATGCCGATGGGGAAACGCGTGTGGCTGTCGCCGCCGGTGCCGACGGTATCCGGCAGGCACATGCGGTTGAGCCAACTGTGGATGATGCCGTCGCCGGGACGCAGGGCGACGCCGTTGCGCTCGACGATGAACTCCGGCAGCCAGCGATGCATCTTCGCATCCTTGGCCGTCGGGTACGCCGCGGTGTGACAGAAGCTCTGCATCACCAAGTCGGCGGAGAACGTCAGGCAGGCAAGATCTTTCAGTTCGTCCGCGGTCATCGGGCCGGTGGTATCCTGGCTGCCGACGGTGGTGGCCTTGGCTTCGACCGACATGCCGGGGCGCACGCCCTTCACGCCACAGGCGCGACCAATCATCTTCTGCGCGAGCGTGTAGCCCTTGCCGTCATCGTTGGGCAGCGCCGGCTTGGTGAAGTTCGCCGGGTACGGTTTCTTCAAGTGATCGCAGGCACGCCAGGTCAGCGCACGACCGATGATCAGGTTGGTGCGGCCGCCGGCCTGCACTTCGTCGTACACGGTGTTCGACTTGATCTTGCCGGTGACGATCACCGTGCCGTTCTTGAGGACCTCGCCGGTCTTGGTCTTGATAGTGATCTCATCGCCAGTGTTGAGCACGCCGACGTCGACGGTCAGCGCGAAGCCGCCGGCATCGCGCCAGGTGTCGAGGAAGATCGGCGCGATGATGCTGCCAAGCAGCACCGAACCCGTGCGTTTGTTCGGCGTGCCGGGCAGATCGTGACCGGTGTACCACATCACCGAGTTGGTCGCCGACTTGCGGCTCGAACCAGTGCCGTAGACGTCGCCCGCGATGATGACGTTCTTGCCCTTGGCGCGCAGGTCGAGCAGCGTGGGGATACACGCGGGATCCTTGGTCTTGTACATTTCGAGCGCATGGAGCGGAATGTCAGAGCGCGACACCGCCGCTTGCGCGGGTGAGAGATCGTCGGTGTTGGTCTCGCCTGGGATCTTGTAGATCACGCCGCTGATGACCTCGGCGATCGGTGCGCGGCTGGTGAACCATTCGGCGGCAGCCCAACGTTCGATCAGTTTTGCGGCAATGGGGTTGCCGTCCTTCGCCAGTTTGGCGACGACCTGGAAGTTGTCGAAGATCAGCACCAGCTTGGCGAGCTGATCGGCAGCGAGAGCCGCGTGCGGCCCTTCGAGCTCACGCGTCAGGTACGGCACGTTGTAGCCACCGAGCATGCTGCCGAGCAGGACGATGGCCTGCTCACGGCTGAACACCGGGCTGACGGTTTCGCCGTGGGCGACCTTGCCGAGCCACTCGGCTTTGACCTTGGCCGCCGGATCGACGCCAGGGCTGACGCGGTCCGTCAGCAGCGCTCTGAGAACATCTGCCTCACCCGCCGGTGGTTTTTCCAACAAGACGCAGAGCTCGCGGGTCCATTCGGCCGTCAACGGCAGCGGCACGAGGCCTTGTTTGGCGCGTTCATCGACATGGGCACGGTAGGCAGCGAGCATGGTAGTTCCTTGGTCAGGACCGGCACGCTAGCGGTGACCCCCAACCCGTCCATCGTCAACGAAAGCAGCAGCTTTTCTGCGCATGGGCTTCGCCCCCGCGGCCCTGCGG
>JANPLC010000233.1:0-5629 GCA_031426335.1 Planctomycetota bacterium | reverse complement strand
CGCCGAGTTGCACTCGGCCGAGTGGGAACACGGCGATGTCCGCACCCAGGCAGTCCATTCCAATACGCCTCTTCCATTTTGTCTGACCGTCCCCGCTTGCCTGCTGGTCAGCCTTTTGTGCCGACCTAGGCTCCCGCCCATTCCTGGGAGCCGCGTCGTATGAGCAGTGCTGCGATGTTTGACGTCATCATCCTCGGCGGCGGTCTGGCCGGTCTGACCCTCGCCCTGCAACTCAAACAACGCGATGCCAGCGTGCGCGTGCTGGTGTTGGAGAAGAAGGCCCATCCGGTCGACGAAGCGGCGCACAAGGTCGGCGAATCCTCGGTCGAGATCGGTGCCGGCTACTTCACGCGTTTCCTCGGCCTGCTGCCGCACTTCCAGGAACGCCAGCTGCCCAAGCTCGGCCTGCGCTACTTCTTTGACGACGGCAAACGTGAAGACCTGACCAAGCGCACCGAACTCGGCGGCAATGTGTTCTTCCCTGCGCCGTCGTTCCAGATCGACCGCGGCCGCTTCGAGAACTTCCTGGGTGAAGAGGTCCTGCGCCAAGGCGTCGACTTCCGTTCGGCAACCTCGGTCAAACAGGTCGACCTCGGTGAGGGCCAGGCGCCGCACACCATCACCTTTGTTGCCAAGGATGATGCGGGCAAGGATGGCGAGCCACAGACCGCCACGTGTCGTTGGGTGGTCGACGGCGCCGGACGCGCGGCGATCCTCAAACGCAAGTTTGGCCTGCTGAAAAAACATGGCCACCAGGCCAGCTCGGTGTGGTGGCGTTACGATCGCCACGTGAAGGTCGATGACTGGTCGGATGACGCGGCGTGGGCCAAGCAGAACGACAACCTGGGCAAACGCTGGTTGTCGACCACGCACTTCATGGGCCGCGGTTACTGGGTGTGGTTCATCCCGCTCGGTTCCGGCAGCCACAGCGTCGGCATCGTCACCGACGAGACCATTCATCCGTTCGCCTCCATGTCGACGTATGAGAAGTCGATGGAGTGGTTACGCACCAACGAGCCACAGGTCGCGCGTCACTGCGAAGGCCGTGAAGCGCAGGTGCAAGACTTCTTAGGCTACAAGGATTTCTCCTACTCGTGCAAGCAGGTCTACGACGGCGATCGTCGTTGGGCGCTGATCGGCGAGGCCGGCGCTTTCCTCGATCCGTTCTATTCGCCGGGCAGCGACTACATCGGTATGGGCAACACCTTTGTCACCGAACTGGTGATGAAGGACCGCGCAGGCGATCCGACCGGCACCATCGCGAGTTACTACGACAAGATATATTTCACTTTCTTTGAGAACCACCTGTCGCTCTACGAAGGACAGATGCACCTGTGGGGCGATGCCAAGGTGATGTCGCTGAAGATCATCTGGGACTTCGCCTACTACTGGGTGATCCCGGCGGCGTTCTTCTTCCACGGCCAGCTGACCAATGTGATGACCTTCGCACGGCACCGCGATGTGCTCGACCGTGCGGGTGTGCTCAACCGTGCGGTGCAGATGTTGTTCCGTGCTTGGCATAAGTCGGGCGTGCAGGTCGCCACGACCTTCATCGACATCCCGGGCATCCCGTTCATGTACGACCTCAATCAGGCGTTGCATGAGGAGCTGGACTTGGCGGCGTTCAGCGCGCGCTTGGTTGCGGATCTCGGCAAACTCGAACGTCTCGCGGGCGAACTGCTCGGCGCGGCGTTGGTCGACGTGCCCGACCTCGACACCAGTGCATTTGTCGGCGTAACGCCGATTGCGCCGGACCAGGCCGAGTTGCTCGCCACCGTCCTGCCGCGCCTGCGCACCGTTCGTCGCGATGCGGTCGGTGCCGGTGCCTGAGACGTTGGCTGGAAAGGCAGGATCGCACATGGAGGACCGGAGGACCGGAGGACGGCAAGGATTCATCCACGGGCTGATTCGCCACAATCTATACCGCTTGGTTCTGCTGTATCCCTCCGGTGCTCCGGTCCTCCATGTCTGATGATGCTTTTCGGTCGGCTCCTGCCGCCCGGCGCCAATCGTGGCGCGGGCGCACGCTTGGTGGCGCGGCACTCTTCCGCTTCTGTCTCGCCGCTCTGCCCGTGGTGGGCGTGCGTGGTGCGTGGGTGGTGGCGTGGATCATCGCCGCCGGCTTCATGGCGGTCGGTGGTCGCCGCCAGTTCGGCATGTTGTCGTGGTGGCGTCGCCTGCGACCACGCGCTGGGACCTTGGTCCATTGGACGCTGGCCTACCGTCAGTTCGCTAGCTTCGGCCGTATCATGTGTGACCGCTTCCTGGCGTGGCAGCGGCCACAGGACTACCAGATCGACATCCTCGGTATCGATGGCCTGCGTGAGGTCCGCAATCGGCGTCAGGGCTGCATCCTGGTCTCTGCCCACGTCGGCAACTGGGAGATGTCGAGTTACTGGCTGCACACCATCGCCGGTGATGTCGGCAAGGTCCACGTGGTGATGGTGCGCGATGACGTGGAGTTCGTGCAGAAGATCGCTGATCAACGACTGCGTGGCGACTTCACCCACGTGATCGATCCACGTGACGGCATCGGCGCGTCGTTGGCGATCACCGCCGCCCTGCAGGCCGGCGATATGGTGTGTATGCTCGCCGATCGCGTGTTCGGTGACCAACCTGCGGTCGAGGTCGACTTCATGGGCGGACGGGTGCGCTTGCCCATCGGCCCGTTCCACACCGCGATGATGACCGGCGCACCGCTCATGGTCGGTTTCCTGGTGAAGACCGGCATGCGGCGGTACCTGGTGCAGGTCGATGCGCCGTGGTTCGTGCGCTTGCCCGCCCGGCGTGGAGATCGCGGCGCGGTGGTGCAGGCCGCGGTGCAGCGCTGGGCGAAACGCCTGGAACTGCAGGCACGGCGGTATCCGCAGCAGTGGCACAATTTTTATGAGTACTGGGCGAAGTGACGCGAGGCTGACCACAGGCCACAGGCTACAGACCACAGGTCCGATCAGCGCGTCCGTACCACAGACCTGTGGTCTGTAGCCTGTAGCCTGTCGCCACACAGCTCTCCACTTGTGACATCGCACTCGCGACCACCATGCCCCGTCATGTTGAACCGCAGTTTCATCTTCGCCAAAGGCATGACCGAAGAGGTCGAGCGCGTGTTGTGGAGCAAGGGCCTGACGTCATGGGACCTGGTGCGCAAACACAGCGGCGACGCGGCGGAGATCATGGGGCAGTCGCGCGCGCACAAACTGGTCGACGCCGTGACCGAGGCGCAAAGTGCATTCGACCGCAAGGATCTGGCGTGGTTCCGCACCAACTGGCCCGATCGTGAACTGTGGCGGCTGTGGCAGGGCTTCAGCGATCTGACCCGCATCGCCCTGGTCGACATCGAGACCACCGGGCTGACGCCGGGCTATGACCAGATCACGGTCATCGGCTTGGCCGATGGCAAACAGGCACGCGTGTTCGTCGCTGGTCGCCCGATGACTGGCGATGACGTGCTGGAGAAGTTCAAGGAAGCGATCAAGAGCTACGACCTGATCGTCACCTTCAACGGCGCCAACTTCGACATCCCCTTCATCGAAAAACAATTCCGCGATACCAGCTTCCGCTTCGATCAACCGCATCTCGACCTGCTGTGGCCCGCACGTTCGCTCGGCCTCAACGGCGGCCTGAAGGACATGGAAAAACAGATCGGCATCGTCCGCCCCGCCGACATCAAAGAGATGCGCGGTCTGGAAGCGATTCAGCTGTGGGGCGCGTGGAAAAACGGCGATCAGGCGGCGTACACGCGGCTGACGACCTACTGCAAAGCCGACTGCGTGAACCTCAAAGACTTCGCCGACCACGTGTACAAAAAGAAGTGGGAGAAGACCTACACGCCCTACGCCAAGGACGTGGATTTCGACGCGATCAAGGGACAGCAGTTGACGTTGTTCTGAGCGGCTAGCCTTGCATGCGTGGGTGAAGTAGTCCCCTGGGAAAACCAAGAAGCCGGGTCCGAGGCCCCGGCTTTCTTGATTCGCACATGGGTCGTGATCACACCGCCTGCTTGCTGAGCTCACTATCGATGGTGCGCCAGATGCCGCGCGGATTGCTGTTCTGCAACTCAGCCGGCAACAATTCCTGCGGCGCGTTCTGGTAACAGACCGGGCGCACGAAGCGTTCGATCGCGGCGGTGCCGACGGAGGTGCTGCGGGCATCAGTCGTCGCGGGGTATGGTCCGCCGTGCACCATGGCCGGGCACACTTCGACGCCAGTTGGGAAGCCGTTCCACAGCAGACGTCCGACGCGCTGGGCGAGGGCGTCGGCAATCGGTGCCGCAGTGGCCACGTCGGAAGCGGCGGTGTGCAGCGTGCCGGTGAGCTGTCCTGGGATGGCCTGGGCGACCTGTTCCATCTCGGCGAGGGAACTGCATTCCACCAGCACCGACGCGGGGCCGAAGACCTCTTCGCGCAGGTGCGCATCGGCCAGGAATCCCGCCGCGCTGACGCGGAACAAGCGCGCGCCAGCTTGCGTTTTCTTCGGGTCCGCGGGCTGCGTGGCGGCGGCGACCTGCGTCACACCAGCGCGTTTAGCCAGTGCCGCAACGCCAGACTCGTAGCGCGTGCGGATGCCGTCGTAGAGCATCGTCCCAGGCGCAGCGGCAGTGACGAGTGCTCCGGCATCGGCAAGGAACTGGTCAAGCTGCGGTGACTTCAATGCGACCACGACACCGGGATTGGTGCAGAACTGGCCGACACCCATGGTCAGCGAGCCGACGAATCCTTCAGCGATGGCCTTGCCGCGTTCGGCGAGCGCGCCGGGCAGGATGAATACCGGATTGATGCTGCCCATCTCGCTGTACACGGGGATCGGGATCGGACGCGCGGCGGCAGCGTTGTAGATCGCGCGGCCAGCGCCGAGTGAACCGGTGAAACCGACCGCTTGGATGAGCGGATGCTGCACCAGCGCGGTGCTGACGCCGGTGTCGACTGCTTGGATCAAGTTGACGGTGCCCTTGGGCAGACCGCACGCCGCGATGGCCTTGTTCACCGCGTGCATCACCAGCTCTGAAGTGCCCGGATGCGCGGGATGGGCTTTGAGGACGACGGTGTTGCCACCAGCGAGCGCAGACGCGGTGTCGCCACCAGCGGCAGAGAACGCCAGCGGGAAGTTCGACGCACCATACACCAGCACCGGCCCGATCGGCATGAGCATGCGGCGGACATCGGGGCGCGGCAGCGGTTTGCGGTCGGGCTGCGCACGGTCGATGCGTGCGTCGACCCACGATCCTTCCTTCACCAGTGCGGCGAAGGCACGCAGCTGGCCGGTGGTGCGGCCACGTTCGCCTTGCAGACGCGCGATCGGCAGGCCGGTCTCGGCGTTGGCGCGGTTGATCAGGTCGTCGCCGAGCGCTTCGATTTCGACGGCGATTTTTTCTAGGAAGGCGGCGCGCGCCTCCGGTGTGGTGCGACGGTAGGTCGCGTAGGCCTCGGCAGCAGCTTTGGCGGCGCGATCAGCGTCGCCGAGCGAGGCCTCATGGAACGCCGGCGCCAGCGCCGTCGCGGTTGCCGGATCGACTGCCGTGAAGGTCTTCGCCGACGTCGCCACTGCGTCGCCGTTGATGATGTTCTTGCCGTGCAGATTCATGTTGGATTCCAATAAAAGGGGGGCGAGAGGGGCGATTCCTGGGACCGCA
>JANPLC010000232.1:0-1949 GCA_031426335.1 Planctomycetota bacterium | reverse complement strand
TGCCTAGATGCAGCTGACGTCAGGTGTCAGGCGTCAGGGACGATCAGTACGGAACGGCACCGCTGGCAGACCGGCTTTGTTGCTGAGCGAGCACTCGGGGTTGTCACCCCAGGCGTAATGCACCGCGACTGGCTTGGTCACGCCAGCAGCGGACAGCACCACGGTGTCGCCGACGATCTTCGCCTCGGCCCAGACGAACTTCTTGTCCTCGCCAGCGATGGCGAAGCCGGTGAGCTTGTCACCAGTGACGGTCAGACCGCCGCCGAGGTGATCGAAGCTCAGCACCGCGTTGGCGCCGTCGACCTTCATGTCCTTGTACACCGGGCCGGAGTACGGGATCTGTTTGCCGTAGTCCTTGGCCAGCGCGTTGAGCGCCAGACGCAGACCGACGTCCTGTTTGTTCTTTGGATGGATGTCCTTGGCCTCGCCGATGTCGATCGCCACCGCGATGCCGGTGTTCTTCACCGTGGTGGTGACCAAGTACTGCGCTTCACGCAGCACGGCCCAGTCGCTGTCGGTCGGTTCCGGCTTGCGCTCCTTGAAATTTGCGAGTTGCACGATGTAGAACGGGAAGTCGCCTTGGCCGAAGCTTGTCCGCCAATCGCCGATCATCAGCGCCATCAGCTCGCGGTAGTCCTTCGCGCGTCCGGCGTTCGATTCACCTTGGTACCAGATCGCGCCTTTGATGCCGTACGGCACCAACGGATTGAGCATGCCATTGTACAGGGAGGCCGGCTTATGCGGCGAGCTCTTGGGATCCTGCGGCGGACGCGGTTTGGTCGGCTCGGGTTTGCCGGCGGCTTTCGCCGCGGCGACATTGGCTTCCCACTTGGCGAGCGTCTCTTTGAATTTCTCCAGGGCTGCTTGGTAATTCTCGCCCTGCTTATCCCACTCGCTGAGCGCATTCTTAAACGTTGCCTCGCTGGTCAGCGCCGGCTTGCTGGTCCACGCCTCGGCTGGCGTACCGCCCCATGAGGTATGCAGCAAGCCGACGGGCACGTCGAGTTCCTGGACCAGCTTGCGGCCAAAGAAATAGCCGACCGCGGTGTAGCCGCCGGCGTTTTCCGGCGTGCACACCGTCCACGTGCCAGTGCACGTACTCAGCGGAGTATCGGAGGTCTTCTTGTCGACGCGGAAGTGGCGCAGTTTGGGGAAGTTCGCCGCGGCGATCTCTTTATCGGCGTCGCGCGCCTTACTCAGCGACCACTCCATGTTCGATTGTCCGGAGCAGACCCACACCTCGCCCACCAGAATATCGGTGAGCTTGATGGTGTTGGTGCCGACGACGGTCAAGTCGTACGGGCCACCCGCCGTGTGCGTGTCGAGTTTGATCAGCCATTTCTTATCGTCACCCGCGGTGACGGTCTTGGTCTGGCCATCGAAGGTGACGGTGACTTTTTCACCCGCGTCAGCGGTGCCCCAGATCGGGATCGGCTGGCCACGTTGCAGCACCGCATGATCGGTGAACGGCGAGGCGAGTGCGACCGCGGCCTGCAACGCCGTCGATCCGGCGGCAAGGGTGGCGGCGATGCTGAGCAGACGAAGGGCTGGGCGCATAGGGAGAGGCTCCTGGTTGAGCGTGTACGCGGACCCGCTGCCGGCATTCCATACGGATAGGCATAACCGTGAACTGACACCACCGCGTGGGGCTTCATCTATGTGGATGCGGCATGCCGACAGAACGACATGGGTGAGGAAGCGCGCCCAGCCGTGGGACCAGATCAACTATTTGCCTGAGACGGCTGTCCCGTGGCACGGGCGTCTCGCCCGTGATTCATGTGCTGCAATCGCGGGCGAGACGCAAATGCTGGAAAGGTGAGCGCTGCTGACGCTGCCCCGTAGGGGAGGCTTGGTAATAGCCCGGCACTTCAGTGCCGGGAAAGGATTGCGATTTCTTTCAGGTCCTGGAGGGACGGCTGAAATTGCCGACGTTTCAGCCGTCCCTCCGG
>JANPLC010000231.1:0-1551 GCA_031426335.1 Planctomycetota bacterium | reverse complement strand
TCGGGTTGAGAACCGTGGCAGGGGCGTCACGCCCGTGAGCGAGTAACCACCTCACGGGCGAGACGCCCGTGCCACGTGGATAATCACCCGATCAGTGAGCGCACGATCTGCGGGCAAACATCCAGCATCGACCACTGCGGTTTCGCCCAGGCTTTATCCGAGCAGATCAGAATCGGCCCATCCTCAGGACGCGCTGGCGCCAGACCGTGGCTGCCTTTGACCAACGACGTGTCGAGCGGCACCGCATCCATCAGGTAACGGAAGCCGAGCTTCTTTTTCAGCAGCGCCTTTGCCGCGCGAAATTTTCCACCGTTGGGATCGAAGAACAATTCACGCGGATCGTAACCGGGCTTCTTGTGGATCTCGACACACTGGGCGAAGTCGGGCTTCAACGCGTCGTCGAGCCAGTAGTCGTAGGCGAACCACGCACCGTGGTCGCACAGCGCGACGATCTCACCCGAGCGCGCATGATCGAGGCCGATCGCACTGCGGTCACGTCCGGCGTAGATTTGCGCGACCCCTTCGACATTGGCGATGATGGCAGCAGCTTCAGCAAGTGACGCGTCATCGCGGCAATAGACGTGCGCGAGCTGATGGTCGCACACCGCAAATGCCCGGCTGGCGCCCGGATCAAGCAGTTCACCGGTCGCATTGGTCGTCACCGCCAGCAGGCCAGCGGTACGCAGCGCACGGTTGATAAACACCGCACGATCGGTCTTTTCGATGCCGTACTCACTGACCACTACCACCGTCGCTCCGCGCGCCTTGGCCGCATTGATGACGATGCCGGCGGCGGTGTCGAGGTCGCGCAGGTTCTGTGCCAGATGTGGACCAGTGGGACCGAAGCGTTGGAGATCGTAGTCCAGGTGCGGCAGGTAGCACATGGCCAGATCGGGTTTCACTTCGTTGTACGCGGTGGCGAAGGAATCGGCGATCCACTTGGTCGACGCAAATGCGGCGGTTGGTCCCCAGAACTGGAAGAGTGGGAACTCACCGTGTTTGGCGCGCAGCGTCGTCTTCAGCTCCGACGGCCATGCGTAGAAATCCGGCGCCTTGGCGCCGTCCTGGAAGTACACCGGCCGCGGCGTCACCGTGGCGGTGACGTCGGTGTTCATCGCGTACCACCAGAAATGTTTGAGCACCTTGAGGTCGGGCTTGGTCCGGCGCGCGATCTCCCAGCAACTCGGCGCCTGGATCAGCTTCTGGCTCTGACGCCACAACCACACCTCGCCGAGCTCGCGGAAATACCAGCCATTGGCGACGATGCCGTGCTCCTGCGGCAGTTTTCCGGTCAGGAGCGAGGTCTGCGCCGTGGTTGTCACCGCGGGCACCACGCCGGTCATTGGCGCGGCGAAGCCTTCGCTGGCGAGGCGCGTGAGGTTCGGCGTATCGCTGCCCAGATGGGCGGGCGTGAGGCCGACGCAGTCGATGAGGACGAGGGGTTTCATGGGAAAAGTCCGGAGGTCCGGGAGTGCGGGAGTGCGGCACGACAGGTTCTGTGGGTAAATGATGGTGGATATGGGACCAAGGGAATATGTGAAGAGGAAAAAA
>JANPLC010000230.1:0-2449 GCA_031426335.1 Planctomycetota bacterium | reverse complement strand
GCCGACGGCGAGCACCTAACGTGTGCGCCAGCCACCAAGCTGCCGTTGGCGCAGCGCTACTTTTTGTTCTGACATGATGGAATTGCCACCGTCCGGAGGTCCGGCTGTTTCAGGAGTCAGCCGGAAGTCCGGAAGTCTCGTGGGCGATGGTTCCCAGCGGGCCAGGGACGCCCTTGCCGGTTCAAAACCGGGGAACAGTGGACTTCCGGACCTCCGGACTTCCGGACTTCCGGACCAGTTGCTGTTATTCCAACTCACCGACTCTGCTTTTCCCACGGGCGGCTTCGCGCATTCCGGTGGTTTGGAGGCCGCGTGGCAGCTCGGCGAAGTGCGTGGGCGCGAGGGACTGGAACAACACCTCAGCGATAGCCTCGACCAATGCGGTCACGCCAGCCTACCGTTCGTCGGCGCGGTGCATCGCGAACCGACCAGCTTCGCAGCATGGGATCGCTGGTACGATGCGACCATCGCGAACCATGTCGCCAATCGCGCGAGTCGGGCGCTCGGTCAGGGATTACTCAGCGGTGCCGTGGCAGCGTTCGGGCGCGAGGCGCTCAGTACGCTCAAGGCCAGCGTGCGGCGCGAGCGCCTCGCTGGGCATCTGCCAACGGTCACTGGCATGGTGACCGTCACCGTGGGCCTTGGGCTTGAGCAGAGCCAACGACTGTTCCTCTTCCTCCACCTGCGTTCCCTGATCTCCACCGCTATACGGCTGAGCATTGTCGGGCCGCTGGAAGCCCAGGCGGTGCAGCACCGATTAGGGCCGGTGGTTGAGGACGTATTGGGTCGCTGTGCGGAAATTCCGCCGGAAAACGCGGCCACCTCCGCTCCTTTGCACGACCTGTTCCAGGGACACCATGACCGGCTCTATTCTCGCCTGTTCATGTCATGATGAGCGGCGATTGCATCATGATGCATGACGCTAGCATCACACCATGAGAACGACCATCGATCTCGATCAGTCCCTGCTGCGGCTCGCGCGTAAGCGGGCGCTGGAAAGCCACCGCACCCTCAGCCAAGTCATGGAGGAAGCCATGCGGCGGCACCTACGTGAGCCGATGAAGACGGCACGGGCGCCCTTCCGGCTGATCACTGGCGGTCAGCCGGGCGGCAACGCACCCGCGTGGGACGAGATCAAACGTCAGGTGAACGACGAAGACGATGCGCGAGCACGCCGTGTCGCCGACGCGCCAGGCAAGGACGACCGTGCTGCTCCCTGACGTCAACGTGCTGATCTATGCGCACCGCGTCGACGCGCAGCTGCACCAGCGCTATGCCGATTGGTTGGTGGCGCTGGCGGAGAGCGATGAACCGTTCGCGCTGTCGGAACTGGTGGCCAGCGCCTTCGTGCGCATCGTCACCAATCCGAAAGTGTTCAAGCCGGCAACGCCGCTTGCGGACGCGCTGGCCTTCATCGAACAACTTCGCGCGCTGCCGCATTGCCATCCGCTGCGTCCCGGCGAACGGAACTGGGCGGTGTTCGATCGCGTGTGCCGTGATTCGCAATCCACCGGTGCGGTGGTGAGTGATGCCTACCACGCAGCGTTAGCGATCGAACATGGCTGCACGTTCATCACCTGCGACGGTGACTTCGCGCGTTTCCCAGGGCTGCGTTGGCAGCATCCCCTTCAACCAAAGGCCTGACCATGCACGGCGGACACCCCCACAATCACTCGCACGGATATGGCCACACGCACGAGAAGCTCGACGGCCCAGGGATGTTCCATCTGCGCGAGAAACCGCTCAACCGCAACTTCAACGAGCGCGCTTTCACCGTCGGTATCGGCGGGCCGGTCGGCAGCGGAAAAACTGCGCTGATGCTGCAACTCTGTCGGCGACTGCGCGAGACCTACAACATCGCGGCAGTGACCAACGACATCTTTACCAAGGAAGACGGCGAGTTCCTCATCCGCAATCAGGCACTGCCGGCGGAACGCATCCGCGCGGTGGAAACCGGCGGATGTCCGCACGCGGCAATCCGTGAGGACATCACCGCCAACCTGCACGCGCTGGAAGAACTGCACGCGCAGTTCAGCCCACAACTGCTGCTGATCGAATCCGGTGGCGACAATCTAGCAGCGAACTACAGCCGCGAACTGGCCGACTATATCATTTACGTCATCGACGTAGCCGGCGGCGACAAAGTGCCGCGCAAAGGCGGCCCAGGGATCACCCAGTCGGATATGTTCGTCATCAATAAAACCGATCTGGCCGCTGCAGTCGGCGCCGATCTGGGAGTGATGGAACGCGACACGGTGAAAATCCGCGGTGGTGGGCCGTATGTCTTTGCGCAGGTGAAGGCTGGTGTCGGAGTCGAGGTGATCATCGAGCACATCCTGCACGCGTGGAAACACGCGACGGGAGTGGCGCATTGATCCATGTTACTGAACGTGCGGCGTGCGGCGTGCGGCGTGCGGCGCTTTCTGCTACCAGCATCCGCTGGGCCACT
>JANPLC010000229.1:0-3330 GCA_031426335.1 Planctomycetota bacterium | reverse complement strand
ACCTGGCGCGTTACCTGGGCTACACCCTAGTCGAGGGCGGCGATCTCACGGTGCGCGATGATCGGGTGTTCCTCAAGACCCTCGGCGGTCTGCACCGGGTCGATGTCATCCTCCGCCGCCTGGACGATGATTTCTGCGATCAACTGGAACTGCGCAACGACTCGACGCTCGGCGTTGCTGGGCTCGTTGCGGCGGCGCGTGCTGGCAACGTGGTGGTCGCCAATGCCCTGGGATCAGGGGTCGGCGAAAATGCCGCGTTGATGCCGAGCCTGCCGAGGCTGTGCCGTCTGCTCTTCAACGAAGACCTTTCCTTGCCCGCGGTGGAGACCCTGTGGGGCGGCGATGCGGCCGGTCGTCTGCGTGAACGGTTCAACGACTTGGTTATCCGTCCGGCCTTCGGCAGCATGCGCGCGCCGGCACGCCTTGGCGGCGAACTGGACAGCGAAGAACGCGAGCGTGTTCTCATGCGCCTGCGCACGTTGCCGCATACGCTGGTCGGACAATATTCGCCGGTGCCATCGATCACGCCCGTGTGGAGTGACGGCACCTTTGCTGCGCGCTCCCTGGTGCTGCGGGTGTTTGCAGTGGCGAGCGATGATGGCGGCTACAGCGTGATGCCCGGCGGTCTGGCGCGCATTGCCAGCGAGAATCAGCCGTGGGCGGTGTCGTTCCAGCGTGGCGGCGGCAGCAAAGATGCCTGGGTGCTGGCGGATGGCCCGGTGGCGCCGGTGACGCTGCTGCGGCCCTCCGGCGCTGCGGTCGAATTCAAACGTGGCGGCATCGATCTGCCCAGCCGCGTGGCCGACAATCTCTATTGGCTCGGTCGCTATGGTGCGCGTGCCGAGGACGCCGCCCGGGTGTTGCGCGCGGCGCTCACGCGACTGGCTGGTGACCAGGAGGTCAGTGCCGACCAAGGTCTGCAGACCGCTTTGCGGGTGCTCAAACACCAGGGCGTGCTGAGCAAACCGGCGGCGGATTCGGTGGCACTCGAAGCGCAACTGCTCGACCTGATGTTCAGCGAGGCGAATTCCGCCAGCCTGCGCTCAGTGGTCGGCCGTCTGCACTACGCGGCGTTCTCCTCGCGTGATCGCCTGAGCTACGACACGTGGCGCATCGTCAATCATCTCGACCAGGATCTGAGTCCGGAGGTCAAGCCGGAGCGCGCGATCGACGCCTTACCGCTGCTCGACCGTCTGGTGCTCGACCTCGCGGCGCTTGCCGGCATGGCGACCGAGAACACCACGCGTGGGCCGGGCTGGCGCTTCCTTGACCTGGGACGGCGCCTGGAGCGGGCGACCTTCACGGCTGAACTGGTGCGCGGCGCTCTGGTCCCACGCGTCGACGAAACCGTGCTCGACACCGTGCTGGAGATCGCCGACAGCGCGATCACCTACCGCGCACGTTACCTGCTGTCGCTGCAAGTGCCGCCGGTCATCGACCTGTTGTTATGCGACGGCACCAATCCGCGCGCGATGGCCTTCCAGTTTGAACGCATCGCTGACCACGTGGCGCAACTGCCGCGCGCACCGCAGGCCTTGCCCACGCCGGCGGAACGACTTGCTCTGGGGGCCTACACCTGGGTGCGGCTGGTCGATCCGCAGGAACTCAGCCGCGAGGACGAGGCCGGTGAACGCTCGCACCTCGCGCACGTGCTCGACCACCTGTCAGCGGATTTGACGTTGTTGTCCGACACCGTGACGACGCAGTACCTCAGCCACGCGACGACCAACCGTCAGCCCTCGGTCGGGCCTGGGGAATGAGGCGCATGCCGACCTCAGCGGGTAGCTTGCGCGGACGACCGCTGCTTGGTGGAATTCCGCGCTCGGCCTGCAACGCGACATTTTTTTTCCACCGGCCACGGAGAACGCGATGACCAGATACCGCGTCTCCCATGTCACGACCTACAACTACGGCGAACCGGTGACGGTATCGCACAACGTGCTGCACCTCGCGCCAGCGAACACGCCGCGCCAGCGCGTCGAGTCGTTTACCCTCGACATCTCGCCGGTGCCGGCAGTGCAACACCAGCGCTCTGACTATTTCGGCAATCGCGTGGACTGCTTCACCGTGCAGGACCAGCACACCCGGCTGATCGTCCGCGCTGAGTCGATCCTGGAAGTCGAACCGGCGTTTGCCTTGGATGCGCACGTCACCGGCCCGTGGGAGGGTGTGCGCGACCACCTCTTCCATCCGCAGGGCGACGAAGAGGTTCTTGCCAGCGAGTTCCGTTTCGATTCGCCGATGGTCCCCACCGGACCGGAATACGCAGCGTATGCCGCGGAATCGTTCACTGCTGGCCGGTCGCTGCTTGATGCGGCACTCGATCTGGTGCACCGCATCAACACCGACTTCGTCTACGATCCGAAGGCCACGGCCGTGAACACCACGGTGCCCGAGGTGTTCGCCAAGCGCCGCGGCGTGTGCCAGGACTTCGCTCACTTCGGCATCGCCTGTTTGCGTTCACTCGGCATCGCCTCGCGTTACGTCAGCGGGTATCTTGAAACCGAACCGCCGCCTGGGCAGGTCAAGCTCGTCGGCGTCGATGCCTCGCACGCTTGGATGTCGTTGTGGTGCCCAGGCATCGGCTGGATCGGGCTCGATCCGACCAACGACTGTCTGGCCAGCGATCGTCATCTGATTGTCGCGGTCGGTCGCGATTTCACCGACATCAGCCCGACCAAAGGCGTGATCCTGGGTGGCGGCACCCATGCGGTACACGCGGTGGTCGACGTCAGTCGCATCTGATCAGGGCGGGGCCTGTCCCGCACACCATCGTCCGGTGAACGAAAACGCACTGTCTGGTTTGGCTCATCTCGCCAGTCCCTGTCGCAGCGGGCGGCGTCATCGGCCATGGTGGTCGAAGATCCGCGCCGGCCATCCGTCGAGGGAGGCCCCAATGTCAGGTCTACAGCCCAGCTCCAGCCGCAACCGCAGTCAGGCCCGTCCGGGCTCGGGCACGTCGCGCGCAGCGCGTGGTCCGTCGTCGCAAACCCAAGCGCCCAAACGCCGACGCGCAGATCCATCAGCTCCGACCTATATCGTCGCTGGCGCCGTGGTGGCGATCCTTGGCCTGGGCTTCGCGGTCGGGCTGGCGATCAGTCCTGGGGCTGCCGAACGGGCCCTGGCACTGAAGATCCTGCCGTGGTTGGTCGCCGTCGGCGGGATGGGTTTCTCGGTCTTCGGCTTCATGCGCCTGGGACCGTCGCGCTCGGTGTGATCACCGGCGCGAGCCCGGGAGCGCCGAGCACCAGATCGGCTTGAGTCGATTGCCGAGCTAGTTCTCAGCGCTGCTCAGCGCTCTCGTGGACGCGCGAATCAGAGTTTAGGCGC
>JANPLC010000228.1:0-8063 GCA_031426335.1 Planctomycetota bacterium | reverse complement strand
ACCCGGATTGTCCTCCTGTGATTCCCCCTATCCCTTGGCCGTAGATGGAGTCCGAATGACAACAGGTTTACAGGGACTCGGAGACACCTTCTTAACCATAGCTGTTGTAGCTGTTGGGGGCGTGGTGATTGCGCTTGGCTGCGCTCTTTTGTGCCTGTTCTTCATCTGGCGATTGGTGTCCCTGTTACGTTCACCCAACATCACCCGGAATCGTCGCCTGCTCTATCTCTTGCTGTTGATTCTGATTGTCCTCCCGTGGCTGTACGGCCTCTTTTGGATGTTCCACCTCCCGCCCTGAACCTTGTTCTCGTCACTGTCGTAGGATTGCTTTTCCTCTTGCTCCGAAAGTAGAACAACCGGCATCGGCCAACCATGACGCGCCGTCATGAACGCTACTCCCATCACAGTCACATCAACCATCTCGATGACACCAATGCTCTGCCCCCACTTACGCCCCCTTGAACAAGCACTTCAGGCAGCTCGCATTCGCGAGACCTCCCGCGGTACGCCGTGGTCGCAGAACTGCCTGGAGTGGGTCTACTTCGACGTGCGATTGGATGTCGACGCGTTACGGAAACGCTTCGCCTTCCCGCCCTGCGTGACGGTGCATGAAAACACCGATGAACGCTCGGGATTGGAGAAGGGCTTCTTCTGCGAGGAATGCCAGGATGCGGTGATGGGGTTGATGCGGGGTGGAGATCTCTTTCGCTGACGGATTCAACAGATTTCAGCAACCACCACAGGATCCGAATGCGCTCCATCACCTTGCCCGATATCGCAACCCTACGCAGGCTGACGCAATCCCTCGCCATGCTCGATGCCATTCTGTGCCCCGAGTGGGAGATGCGTTACCACTCATTCAATACGCAGTGGGCACCGGAGGAAGCGATGGCGTCATTGCGCAATGGCTGCGGTGACTCCTGGCATCTCCATTTCACTCCGCATGGCGCCTTCTTCAAAGGCTTCGCCCATGAGTCCCCCATGGCGGACAATGCTCCCTGGCCGGGTGTACTGGATGCGGTCCCATCCATCTTTATCGGCTCCCTCAACGAACCGGCCTTCTCGATGCAGGACACCACGTTTTGCGTGTGGCGACAATTTGCCGACGCCCAGTGGCACCATGGTCTGATTGCATTTCCAAATGATCCGGATCCGGACGGCTGGTTGGAACTGACCAAGACCGTGGACACGGATCCGACGCAGTATCAGCAATGGGCTGAGGCTTATTTTGAAACCCGCATCGATCACAAGGAAGTTCGTGCCGTTTTCGACTTCACGACCCTGAACGATGGCCTCGTCCGAGCATTGAATCCTGACCTGACCATTGATGACGTTCGTGATGATGCCGTCGAAATCGGCTATCCTATCAGCGACAAACCTGCATCAGTTGGCTCTATTGCCTGAGCCCCGCAGGGGCGCACCGATGCCAGCTCGGGGTGAAACCGGTGAAACCCCGGGTAGCGTTTCGGGAAATGAACAAGCCCCGGAGGGGCGGCGGAAATCGTCCGTCGCCCCCTCCGGGGCTTGTTCATAATTATGCGGATTTTCCCGGGGTTTCACCCCGGGCTGGCATCGGGGCGTCCCTCCGGGACTCCAGAGAAACGCCAATGATGATCATCGAACTCAAAACCGATCGGTAACCGCGCCCTCACTCGCCGACGTCACCAGCGCCGCGTACTTCGCCAGCACGCCGCGGGTGTATCGGGCCTTGGGTGCCTTCCACGTCTTCTTGCGCTTGGCCATTTCCTTGGCGCTGACGTTCACCGAGATGGTGTGCTTCACCGCGTCGATGGTGATCAGGTCGCCGTTCTTCACGAGTGCGATCGGACCACCCACCGCTGCTTCCGGGGTGACGTGACCGACGACCAGGCCGTGGGTGCCGCCGCTGAAACGACCGTCGGTGATCAGCGCGACCTCCTTACCCAATCCACGGCCCATGATGGCCGAAGTGGGCGCGAGCATCTCGCGCATGCCGGGGCCGCCCTTGGGGCCTTCGTAGCGGATGACCAGCACCTCGCCGGCCTTCACGGTCTTATCGAGGATGCGCTTCAAACATTCCTCTTCGCTGCCAAAGACGCGCGCTTTACCGGTGAAACCGAGGCCTTCCTTGCCGCTGATCTTGGCCACCGCGCCGCCTGGGGCGAGGTTGCCGTACATGATCACCAGGTGGCTGTCCTTTTTGATCGGCGCTTTCAGCGGTTTGATGATCTGCTGATCCGCCGGGTAGGGCTTCACGTTTTTGAGGTTCTCGGCCAGGGTCTTGCCGGTGACGGTCAGGCAGTCGCCGTGCAGCAGCTTGGCGTCGAGCAGCATCTTCATCAGCGGTTCGATGCCGCCGATCTTGGCCAGATCCGCCGCGTGGTACTTGCCCGACGGACGCAGGTCGGCGAGCACCGGGACCTTCTTGCCGATGCGGGTGAAATCTTTGAGCGACAGCTTGACGTCGGCGGCGTGCGCCATCGCCATCAGGTGCATCACCGCGTTCGTCGACCCGCCGAGGGTGATGATGACGGTGATGGCGTTCTCGAACGCTTTTTTGGTCATGATGTCGCGCGGCTTGATGCCGAGCTTGAGCAGCTCGACCACCTGTTGGCCGGCGCGCGTGCAGTCTTCGACTTTTTCCATCGACACCGCGACCTGCGACGACGATCCAGGCAAACTCATGCCCATCGCTTCGATGGCGGTGGCCATGGTGTTCGCCGTGTACATGCCGCCGCAAGAACCGGGACCAGGGATCGCGGTGGACTCGACGGCGAGGAATTGCTTGTCGCTCATCTTGCCTTGAGCATTCGCGCCAACGGCCTCAAAGACCGAGACCACGTCGGTGTTCTTGTCCTCGCAGCCGTCCTCCTGCGGCGTCTTGCCCGGCAGGATCGAACCGCCGTAGACGAAGATCGACGAGCGGTTCATGCGTGCCATGGCGATCAGGCAGCCCGGCATGTTCTTGTCGCAGCCGCCAAGGGTGACGAAGCCGTCGTAACCCTGACCACCGACCACGGTCTCGATCGAGTCGGCGATGACCTCGCGCGACACCAGCGAGTACTTCATGCCCTCGGTGCCCATCGAGATGCCGTCGCTCACCGTGATGGTGTTGAAGATGACAGCCTTGCCGCCCGCGCTATCAGCGCCGATCGCAGCGGCCTTGGCCAATCCATCGATGTGCATATTGCACGGCGTCACCATCGCCCAGGTGCTGGCGATGCCGATCTGCGGCTTGCTGAAGTCCTCGGTCGTGAAGCCGACCGGGTAGAGCATCGAGCGGCTGGGCGCGCGGCTCGGTCCGTCGACGACGATGGAGGAGAAGGGGCGGGGGATCGGGGTGGCCATGATGCTTCCTGAGGTCGGGGCATGATGGGTGGGATGGCGGCACGGCAAGGGCGCCACCTCCATTTCCGCTCTCACTCATGCCAGTTCTCACTCCGGCAGGAGACGAATCCCCGACAGGTCCAACTCCAGACGTAGAAACCGCGCATTTGCCACGAATTGCAGGATCTGTGCTAATGGCAGGTCCTGAAAATGCAGTTCGTCAAATTGCCCGGCCCAATCTACCTCCTGCAGGTCGATCATCATCCCCAATCGGCGACTTTGTTCCTCGAACCAGCTTGGAAGGTCCGCATCCATGCCCCTGAACGAGCACGGCATCTGCAAAACACGCTGCCACTGCTGGATCGCAGGATGCTGCCGATCCACGCCCGGAGATATGGTGATCGGCAGCGTTGGGCTGATGCCATTGCCTTGATGGTAATCTTCCCACTTCACCAACTTGGCGACGCCATGGTCAAGATGCAAATGGGCCTTCAAGATGCGAGCCAGCTCAAGTAAAAGTTCGATCGCAGGGCGGTCCTGCATGTCCAATGTCACGGATGGAAAATTTGGTCCGATGATCTGGGGTGAAATGAGCACATTGCCATTGGGGAAACACGCCCTGGTCAATTCCTTGGTCTCGACTTCTCGCAACGAGACCGTCACGCGATTGGTACATAGCCGATGCAGGTGCTCATACATCCACGGCTGCGCACCTGGCTCCCATGCACAAACACCGTCGTTCATGGCGGACAAGCGACGATGAATCTGCACGGGATCGAAGCGGATTCGCTTCAGCCACACATCGAAGATCCAACCACGATCGTCTCCTGCATCCGGATGTTGCGCCACGGCCAGCAACGGAAAGAGCAGATCCTCAGGCAATAGCTCGTTCGGTTTAGACCACACACGATACGCGCACAATTCAGTTATGACCTTCGCCAGAAAAGATGGCCCGTTTTCGTGCTTGAGAGATTCGTAAAGCCGCTCCCGCTGATCCCACAGGAACTCCGGATTCCCAGACAGGTAATCCCTCGCATCCGTGCAGAGGAATTGATCCGGATCCTGGAGCAGTGCCAATGCCGCATCGACTGCTTCACGTTTCGCTTCATCGTCGTTGATCTCGTCCCAGGAACCTTGATCTCGGGTTGTCATCCTCAACCATGCGACAGCACGCATCCACGGATCCCTGTCCGTGACCAAACGTTTGGCATGTGCTCGTTGCAACCGCCCGAATATGCCCAGCAGCCGAAAAGCATGGATCCGCAGTGCCCGGTCCGATTGGTCGAGGCACCTTTCGAGAACCGGCACGGCAGCTGTTCCCCAGGCCTTCATCCGATCCATCTCTGCGTAGCAATCATGGATGTCGAATTCCGCCCCCGCGAGGCCCCGAGCTTCGGGGGTTCCCGTTGGTGTTGGTGAACTGTGAGCAATCGCGCGTACATAGGGCTCAACAAATGGACTGTGCTCGATCACCCATTCCGGTGCCCACCTGGGCAACTGGTACCACGTAATCATTCCGGCCAACATCACCGCCAGAACTCCACCTACCGCTGTGAGCCACAACCACACCACCGTTCTACGCGCCAGGACCATGCCATCACCTTGCGTGCCCGTGTTCAGCGCAGCAAGCCACCACCGACCAAGCATCCAGTCCCTGGTCACCCGCTTGGCTCCTCCCACTGCTTCCGCATGCATCCCCATCCTGTTTCGCGATCCGACAGGTCGCAGGGTGTCTTTGTCTTTGACCCCGACCCCTCCCCCCCTTAGCTGCCTGCCCCAAAGCTGATTCCCACCCCACTGATCCCGGCGCTAAACCCATGTCGACCAACCCCACGATCATCTACACCCAGACCGACGAGGCCCCGGCGCTCGCCACCTATTCGTTCCTGCCGATCGTGCAGGCGTTCACCCGGCACGCGGGCATCAATGTCGAGACGCGCGACATCTCGTTGTCGGGGCGCATTTTGGCGGCGTTCGCGGATCAGCTGCCGGCGCATCAGAAGGTCGCCGACGCGCTTGCCGAACTCGGCGCGATGACGCTGAGGCCGGAAGCCAACATCATCAAGCTGCCGAACATCAGCGCCTCGATCCCGCAGCTCAAGGCCGCTATCGCCGAGTTGAAGGCCAAGGGTTTCGCCCTGCCAGAATATCCCGAGACGCCCGCCACCGACGCCGAGAAGGACGCGCGCGCACGTTACGCCAAGGTCCTCGGTTCGGCGGTGAACCCGGTGCTGCGTGAAGGCAACTCCGATCGTCGCGCGCCCAAGGCGGTGAAGGCCTACGCCAAGGCCCATCCGCACGTCAACTCGCCGTGGGCGAAGGATTCCAAGACCCGCGTGGTATCGATGAGCGAGGGCGACTTCTTCGGCAATGAAAAGTCGACCACCGTCGCTGCGGCGACCTCGGTACGCATCGAACTGGTGAAGGCCGATGGCTCGGTCCAGGTGCTCAAGGACAAGACCCCGCTCAAGGCCGGCGAGATCCTCGACGCCACGGTGATGCGCAAAGCCGCGCTGGTGAAGTTCTATGAGGAGCAGATCGCCAAGGCCAAAGCAGATGGCGTGCTG
This sequence comes from Planctomycetota bacterium, assembly GCA_031426335.1. Taxonomy (GTDB): domain Bacteria; phylum Planctomycetota; class UBA11346; order UBA11346; family UBA11346; genus BOG-1363. The sequence continues at coordinate 2,190 of JANPLC010000228.1, read as the reverse complement.
CTATCGTTGCACCTCAAGGCGACGATGATGAAGGTCAGCGATCCGATCATGTTCGGCCACGCCGTGCGGGTGTTCTTCAAGGACCTGTTCGCCAAACACGGCGCCACGTTCACCAAGCTCGGCGTCGATCTGAACAACGGTTTCGGCGATCTGGTCGCGAAGATCGCGACGCTGCCGGCTGATCAGAAAGCGACGATCGAAGCCGACATCAAAGCGGCCTACGCCAACGGCCCAGGCCTGTCGTTCGTGAACTCGGACAAGGGCATCACCAACCTGCACGTGCCGAGCGACGTGATCATCGACGCCTCGATGCCGGCGATGTTCCGCGCGGGCGGCAAGGTCTACGACGCGCAGGGCAAGACCGGCGACACGCTCGCCCTCGTTCCCGACCGCAGTTACGCCGGTATCTACCAGGCGACCAACGACTACTTCAAAGCCACTGGCGCTCTTGATCCCAAAACCATCGGCAGCGTGCCCAACGTCGGCCTGATGGCGCAGGCGGCGGAAGAATACGGCTCCCACAACAAAACCTTCGAGATCTCCGTCGCCGGCACCGTGCGCGTGGTGGACGAGAGCGGCAAGACCCTGTTCGAGCACAAGGTCGAGGCCGGCGACATCTGGCGCGCCTGTCAGACTAAAGACGCAGCGGTGCAGGACTGGGTCAAACTCGCGGTCAACCGCGCGCGCCTGTCCAACACCCCGGCGGTGTTCTGGCTCGACGAGAAGCGCGCCCACGACGCGCAGATCATCAGCAAGGTGAACACCTACCTGAAGAACCACGACACCACGGGCCTCGACATCCGCATCCTGGAGCCGGCCGCCGCCTGTCGTCATACGCTGGAGCGCCTGCGCGCCGGCCACGACACCATCAGCGTCACCGGCAACGTGCTGCGCGACTACCTGACCGACTTGTTCCCCATCCTCGAAGTCGGCACGTCAGCGAAGATGCTGTCGATCGTGCCGCTGCTCAACGGTGGCGGCCTGTTCGAGACCGGTGCGGGTGGCTCGGCACCGAAACACGTGCAGCAGTTCACGGAAGAAAACTTCCTGCGCTGGGACAGCCTCGGTGAATTCTTCGCGCTGGCCGCGTCGTTGGAGCACCTGGGCCAGATGTTCAAACATGCCGGCGCACAGGTGCTGGCGGAAACCATGGACGAGGCCAACGGCAAGTTCCTGGAGTACGACAAGTCGCCCGCGCGCAAAGTCGGCGCCGGCATCGACAACCGTGGCTCGCACACCTACCTGGCGTTGTACTGGGCGCAGGCCCTCGCCGCTCAGAACAAGGACGCCAAGCTCAAGGCGCTATTCACGCCGATCGCGGCGGAACTGCTCGCGAACGAAGCAAAGATCGTCGCCGAGATGGTCGCCGTGCAGGGCAAGCCGACGGACATCGGTGGTTACTACCGTCCCGATGACGCGAAGGCCTCGGCCGCGCTGCGTCCAAGCCCGACGTTCAATGCGATCTTGGCGAAGCTGAAGTAAGCGGTCGCAGAGGCGCAGCCTCCGCCCAACACGGACCGCGGCCCTCCGGGCCGCTTGGCGTGATCGATCCAAGCTCGTTCACCGCCACCGGTGATTGAGTGCCACCGGAACCGTTTCCTGGGATCGCCGAGTTGTACTCGGCAAGTCGGGAACACGGCGATGGACGGCTTCCGGATTGCCCCTAGCCGAGTGCAACTCGGCGATCCCAGGAAACGTTGCCTCTACTCAGCCAGGGCCAGGTGCTGGCTGAGGTCAGGCGGCCCGGAGGGCCGCGGTGCGTGTTGGAGCCGTCTGATGCGCCTGTCGCAATAACGGTCAAGGTCGACGCAAACAGGCGTTGAGGCTCCCTCCGCCCAGTCATCATGCCCGGGTCCGCCCGCGACCGCAGAAAAACCTACGCGCATGATCGCCATCACCGGCTTACGACCGCTCCTACTCTGTCTCGTCTCCCTCGCGGGCATGGCGGTCGAGGCGACCTTTGTTCGCGCCATCAACCTCAACGGTCCAGCGCTGACCATCGACGCTCACGCGTGGGAAGGCAAGGACGCTGCCAACGTCGTGGTCAAGGGTAACGCCTTCGAGAACCAGAACGTCGCCCTGAAGCCGGCGACCGATACGGCGCGGGCGCAGATGATCCGCAGCAGCCGCTGGGGCTCGAAGGTCGATGTCGAAATCGGCGGCCTGCCAACCGGCGAGTTTCAGGTCTTC
>JANPLC010000227.1:0-15476 GCA_031426335.1 Planctomycetota bacterium | reverse complement strand
GCGGTGCCTACACCGGCGCCGAGGCATTCGGGATTGACCGCGGGATAGACAGTACTCAGCAGGGGCAGCGAGTTGGTCAAGGGCGCGGTCAGGCCGTAGGTCTCGCGCGGGATCTTCGGTCCGAAGGGAGATGTGAAGGGGATGATGCCGGGATTCAGCACCAGGATCACGCGACTGGTGTGCGGATCGTAGATCAAGCTGAAGCGGTTACTGACTAGGTTGTTGTCGACCTCGGTACGGCCGTCGTACAGGCCGGTGCCGGGGTTGCCGTCATAAGGAGTCGAGGTGCCATCGTAGGCGCGTCCGACGTTCTGGTTGGGCACCCGCATGTCGAGCAGCGCAACCATGCTCGTCCATGCGACGTCGGGCCGGACCCACAACGAGAACTGCCGACCGCTAATCGGTGCCAGCGCCCCATTAGCCGCCTGGAAGGTATCGCGGATCAAGCCTTCTTGGCCCCGGTTGGGATAGGCCAGCACTCGGTTCGCGCCCAACTGCAGGCCCTCAGGAGTGATGTCGTTCGCACTATAGGGAGCGGGTGCGGGGGCGGGTGGCGTCGGCGGAGGTGTTATCGGCACTGGCATGGGACCAGGCGTCGCGCTGGTGCCGTTGACTAGCAGCGCTTGCGTGCTCGTGCCGGCGAACGGCAGGGTCCAATCGTGGCCGAGATGCGCAGCGTCAACCAGTGTGCGCAGCACCGCCGGACGCATGCCCGTCGCGTCGTCGGGATAACGGGGATCGGCCACGGGCGTCCGTACCACCTCCTCCGGCAGTGCGGGATCGCCCGGGCCGCGCGGGCGAGTATTGGTCGGGTCGTCCGGCAGTACGTCACTTAGACGCGGATACGGTACGGGGAAGGTCGTCATCAGGCTGCCGTGGCGCTGCGCGAGCAGCGCATGCAGCGTCGCCTGCTTGGTGAAGCGCGCCTCCAGCTGCGCTTCCTGCGGCAGCGCCTGCGCCACCACGCGGTGCTGATCCTGCGCGGTCTGGTTTCCAGCGGGATCGGTCACGGTGGCGGCGCTGGCGACGGTGATCACCCCCGTCGAGGCGATGCCGAGCTGCTGCTGCTCATACACTCCGATGGCGGTGAAGCGCAGCGTGGCGAGCTTGAAGGGATAGGCGATGCGGGGACCGCCGACGGGACCCGATCCGCGGTTCACGCTGATTCGCACCGGCGTGCCGGCGCGCGCGGCCGAGGCCGTCTGCGGCAACGCACCGTATGAGTCGTAGCGCACGTATTCCTTAACCGGGTCGGTGACGGGTGCGGGCAGAGTGGCGACCGCGAGGTCGCCCTCGAGCACAGCGTAGCCGCTGCTCGGAAAACGATCGAGGCGGTCGCCGGCGATCAGCAGGGTGACCGCGTCCTGCGGCACTACCTGGTCGCTTTCGGCGTCGACGGTCGTAGCCGGATTCATCGCGCCGGTAACGCGCGCCTGGCCCATGGCGGTGGGCAGCGACCACGGGGCCACGAGGTCGAACCAGGTGCGCGTGCGCCCCAGGCCGTCCACTGGTTTGGCGCCGAGCAGGTCAAGTTCGCTCAGGCGCGATGGCGTCGGCAGGGGGTTGGGCGCTACCGGCGGTCTGGCCGCAGGCACTCCCGATCCTGGATGGAGCGCCGCGAGCACCGCCGCGTCAGCCTGGTGCAGGTTCACCGTCGGCGGCGCGGCGATGGCGATGGCGTTTCCATGCCTGGGTTGACGCACCGACTCGCTGCCGGTGGCGGGGATGGCGCGCATGCCGGTGCCAGCATCAGGAACCAGCAAGGTGGTGCCGACACCGATCACCTGGGGTGTGACGGGAAAGGCGACCAGCGCCGCCGGTTGCTCGCTGTCGATAGTCACGCGTGTGCCGTCAATTCCGACCACGGTGCCCAGGTCGATAAGTCCGCCGCGCGCCTGCGCGGGCACGCTGACGGTCAGGAATGGCCGCACGCGTTCGAGCTCGGTACGGGTCAGCGAGCGGCGCGGGTTGGCGAGATCAGCGCTCGCCACCGGCTCGGCGCCCAGCAGCTGGTCGAGCGCGGTGATGCGCCCGCCCGGCCGGCGGTAGCGCAGGTTGGCGAGCGCCTGCGCAAGGGGCGCGTGCTCGGAGGAGGGTGCAGGCGGGTGCCCGTCGGATCCGTCAGTGATGCCGACCTGGCGCAGCAGAGCCGTCCAGCCGACCACGCCAATGTGGTTGGGGTCGAGCTTGCCCGATTCGTCCTCGATCGCCAAGCCGACCACCGTGGGGTAGCGACGAAGGAGCTGCTCCCGCTCACTGTCGTCGTCTACCCCGGCGAGGAAGGACTGGCCGGGTAGTGCGAAGCGATGCGTGCGGGTATCGAACTCGACGCGATTCACTCCATACGAGCCGCGCACGCCATTTGTTCCCGACTCTTCCCATATCCTGGTCAACAGGTTGCTCCAGTCGTCGAGGTAGAGCCGAGGCCCACGCCGTACCCCATCTCCCTGCCAGTGATAACGCACCGCGCTGGCCCCGGCCGAGATGCCCATGCTCTGCGCCGAATCCTGCCCCAGGCTGGCGAGCTGGCCGTGCGAATAGGTGCGCGTGCCGGACAAGCTGCCCGATTGGGTGAAGAGGAATGGCAATCCCAGGATCAGCAACGCCGCGAGCACGACGATGGCAATGATGAGGGCAGCACCGGAACGACTGTTCATGGCCGCACTCCAGTCGGAAGCGGCTGCGTCATCAGACGGCTGCCGACATGGCCGTCACGGGTGACGGTGACCTGCGCCGATTGGATCGTACCTGGACTACGCAGGTGTCCGAGGGTGATGGTCGCGGTTTCACCGCTGCGTGGACCGGGGCGGAGCGGACCCGTAGCGCGGTCATTGATCGGTGTGCTGCCGTCATCGCCAAGTGTGCCGCTGTCTTGGCGGCTGACCTCGACCCTGCCGTCGGGTTGGCAAAGGATGCGATACAGGAGTTTGGGATCCGGCTTTTCACCAACGGCGCTCAGCAGCACGACGTTGCCTGGAAGCTCGGCGATGTCGCCGGCCCCAAGGCGGAAGAGCCGGACGTCGTCGATGGGACATTCGCTGTAGGTGGTGATACGAGGAATCTCCGCCAACGTGATCTCGCCAACGTGAATCAGATCACCTTCAGCGCGCAGCGCGGTCGGAACACCGCTGCGGAGCTCAGCCACACGCACGCCATCCATGTAGAGGATCATGCGCTGCCCGTCGTAGAGGAGACCGACGTCGACCCAACGGCCGGTGACGAGTGGATGAGCGGGATCTTTCCTGTTTCCCGACGACGTGCCGATATTCGTGCGCGTAGTTAGCGCATGCTCAGTGCTAGAAATGATGATCCTGGTCCCCGTTTCATTGCTGACCCAACCCGTCAGATCCCACACCGGACTATCCGGATCGCTGTGGATGTTCAAATTCAGCGCCTCTAAGGCGATACCGCACTGGCTAGTGGCGAATTCGTTATCACTGCCGATGAGTATCAGAGGCAGGATGCGGCCATGCGCAGGAAGTGGAGGCGCTAGCGGAGCAACCGGCGCCTGCACGCTGCAAGCGAGATAGAACCCATCGCTCCGCCCCCCGCGCACGATGGTGCTGCCGCGCGCCAGGGTGTGGGGCGCCGCGGGATGTGCGTCGGCTGGCCGCCAGCCGTAGCCGCTACGCCCGACCACCACGCCATTGGGAGGTGAGGGAGCACCGGGCTCCAGCAATGGCAGCAAGAGGTCGAGGTCCCCATCGTCATCGCGGTCGCGCTCCTTGTCGAAGGTCTCGCTCCACAGGCACACCCGGGTGGTGCCCGCGAGTTTCGCGCCGACGACCTCACCGTTGCTGCTGGTGGTGGCGGACAGGCGCAGCTCAACCGGCGAGCCGCTCGACCGCGCGGTGTGGCGTCCCTGGCGGATGGCGTCCGCCAGGACCTGCTCCGCCGCCACCAGGCGGTTGACATCGCGCGAACGGAAGAGCCCGCCCAGGACCAGCCCGGCCATGGTCGCCATGATGCTGAGCACCACCAGCAACTCGATCAGCGAGAAGCCGTGGCGCGCAGGGGAGGTGGAGGCGGGTGCGGGCATGGCGGGGTGGACGTCGGCGGGAGCCGGCGGGCGGACGGCAAGGATCATCAACCGCGACAGGTTTGCCAGCCGCGACCCGCGCCACGCGCTACGTTTGCGTCAACGCGCCCTGCGGAGACCGTTCCGACCTCGCCAGGTGCCGCTTGAGCAGCCAGGCTCCGTACCACACTCCGCCGCCCAGGGACGACTGGCGCTGGGCCTGCTGTTTCGTGACAGCACGGCCGACGCGGGTAACCGCGAGGAAGTCCCTGGATCACCGATCCGTTCGCCGCGCGCCTGGGCATCTCATGAACCGCTGTGCCGACGCCGTTGAAACCGGCTGCCGCGCGGCCTTTCCTTGGAGCTGCCCATGGCCATCCAGTCATCCCGCGTTGCCGAATCCTCTCCCTATCGCCTCGCCCACACCGCCCCGCGGTCGTTGGCCGACGTCGACCCCGAAGTCGCCGCCATCATTCAGGCGGAATGGACCCGTCAGCAGAACACCATCGAGCTGATCGCCTCGGAGAACATCGTCTCCACCGCCGTGCTCGAAGCGCAGGGATCGGTGCTGACCAACAAGTACGCCGAAGGCTATCCCGGCAAACGCTACTACGGCGGCTGTGAAGAGGTCGACAAGGCGGAGGAGCTGGCGATCAAGCGCGCCCAGGCCCTCTTCAAGACCGACTATGCGGTCAACGTCCAGCCGCACTCCGGCTCGCAGGCCAACATGGCGGTCTACATGGCCGCCGGACTGCAGAAGGGCGACAAGGTGCTCGGCATGTCGCTCGACCACGGCGGCCACCTGACGCACGGCTACAAGCTCAACTTCTCCGGCCTCGACTACACCATCGCCAGCTACGGGGTGACGCAGGACGCGCAGATCATCGACTACGACCTGCTGGAAAAACAGGCCGTGGAGTTCCAGCCCAAGATGATCATCGCCGGCGCCTCGAACTATTCGCGGACGTTGGATTTTCCCCGTTTCGCCGCCATCGCGAAGCAGGTCGGCGCGATCCTCTTCGTCGACATGGCGCACATCGCCGGCCTGGTCGCCAGCGGCCATCACCCGTCGCCCTTCGGCCATGCCGACTTCATCACCACCACCACCCACAAGACCCTGCGCGGCCCGCGCGGCGGCATGATCTTCAGCCGCTCACCCGAGCACGCCAAGAAGGTCAACAGCCGGGTCTTCCCAGGGATCCAGGGCGGCCCGCTGATGCACGTCATCGCGGCCAAAGCGGTGGCCTTCGCGGAAGCCCTCAGACCCGAATTCAGCGAGTACATGGGCCGGGTGAAGGCCAGCGCCTCGGCGATGGCCGAGGAATTCAAGAAGCTCGGCTGGACGGTGGTCAGCAACGGCAGCGACAACCACCTGTTCTCGCTCAACGTCATGTCGAACGGCGTCACCGGCAAACAGGCGGAAGACCAGCTCCATGCCGTCGGCATCACGGTGAACAAGAACCTCATCCCCTTCGATCAGCAGCCGGCCCAGCACGGCAGCGGCATCCGCATCGGCACCCCGGCGATCTGTTCGCGCGGCTTCGGCCCTGCCGAATCGATCGAGGTCGCGCGCCTGGTCGATCGTGCCTTGAAGGCCAAGGGCGACGCCACCGTGCTGGCACAGGTCAAATCCAGCGCCCTCGCCCTGTGCGGGAAGTTCCCGATCTACCGCTGACCCGTGACCGATCCTGGCAGAATTCCACCGCCAAGGCGCGAGGGCGCCAAGGAAAGGCAGGAGAACAGTTTTCCGGCTCTACCGCGAGCCCCTGCATCAGGTGGTGATGCGGGGGCTCCCGCGCTCCTTTGCGACTGTGCGACTTTGCGGTGAAGCAGTCCGTCTGAATTCCACCGCCAAAGACGCAGAGACAAGCCTCCGGAGCTCCGGACCTAGCGGGACTTCCCGCTCTGCTTTGCGCCTTTGCGGCTTTGCGGTGAACAGGTCTGTACGGGTCCAGGCAGGTCCTGCGACCAGTCGGGTCACACTGCCCTCAACACCCGTTCAGGTCCGGGGGTATCCACCAGACCATGTCCAGTCGTGCCGTCTTTTTGTCGTTAACGATCATCGCCATGGGCGTGGCTGGTGCCGCCGACCCCGCAGGCGTCGATTTCTTCGAAACCAAGATCAGGCCGGTCCTGGCGGAAAAGTGCTACGGTTGCCACTCGGTTGCGGCCGAGGGGCGCAAGAAGCTCAAGGGGGCGCTCTACCTCGACAGCAAGGAGGGGGTGCTCAAGGGCGGCGACACCGGCGCCGCCCTCGTTCCAGGCGACCCGGACAAGAGCCTGCTGATCAAGGCCATCCGCTACCACGACGACGACACCGCCATGCCGCCGAAGGAGAAGATGCCCGATCCGGTCATCGCCGACTTCGAAAACTGGGTGCGCATGGGCGCGCCGGATCCACGGGTCGGTGCACAGACGCCGAAGGCCGGCCAAGCCATCACCGAGAAATCGAAGACCCATTGGTCGTTCCAGCCGGTGAAGCCGGAGGCAGTGCCGGCGGTGAAGCAGACGAAGTGGGCGGCGAACGACATCGACCGTTTCATCCTGACCAAACTCGAGGCGGCGAAGATCCCGCCCGCCCCGGCCGCCGACAAGCGCGCGCTGCTGCGCCGCGCGACCGTCGACCTCACCGGCCTGCCCTCGACGGCGGAGGAGGTCGCCGCCTTCGAGGCCGACAAATCGCCGGAAGCCTTCGCCCGCGTCATCGACCGCCTGCTCGCCTCGCCCGCCTATGGCGAACGCTGGGGCCGCCACTGGCTCGACGTCGCGCGCTACGCCGACAGCAAGGGCTACGTCTTCCAGGAGGACCGCGCCTATCCCTATGCCTACACCTACCGCGACTGGGTGGTGAAGGCGTTCAACGACGACCTGCCCTACGATCGCTTCTTGCAGCTGCAGATCGCCGCCGATCGCATCGTCGACAAGCATACGGATGACAAGCGTCACCTCGCCGCGCTCGGCTTCATGACCGTAGGTCGGCGCTTCATCAACGACATCCACGACATCATCGACGACCGCATCGACGTGCTCGGCCGCGGCACCATGGGCCTGACTATCTCGTGCTCACGCTGCCACGACCACAAGTTCGATCCGATTCCGACCAAGGAATACTACGGCTTTTACGCCATGTTCTCCTCGAGCGAAGAGCCGGCAGAACCACCGATCATCGGTGCCGCGGCGGATCCTCAGCAGACCGCAGCGTACGAGGCCGAGAAGGCCAAGCGCGAGAAGGAACGCAAAGATTTCCGCGAGAAGACCTATCATGAGCGCCTGAAAGAACTGCGCGGCGCGGACCTGCTGGCCAAGTACCTGCTCGCGGCGCAGGACGCCCAGGGCAAGGACGACGGCGGCCGCAACGAGATCATCAACACCCGCAGCCTGGAACGCGCGGTGTTCAACCGCTGGCGTGGCTGGCTGGAGAAGATCGATACAAAACATGCGGTACTCGGTCCGTGGAAACTCACGGCTGGGTTCCCTGATGGCGAGTTCGCGCAGAAGGCCAAGGACCTGTTCGCCAGCAACGATCACGACTGGATCAACCCGCTGGCACTCGAAGCGCTGAAAGGCAAGGAACCGAAGAACCGGGAGGAATTGTCGAAGCTCTACGGTGCGCTCCTGGCCGCTCATGACGGCGAGCAGAAATACGAGGACGCCCACAAAGAGGCCATCCGTCAACTGGTGCGTGGCGACGGTGCGCCGACCGCCGTGAACTATGACCAGGCCGACGAGGTCCTGAATGGCAAGGACGAGGACAAGCTCCGCGAGTTGCAGAAAAAAATCGATGAACTCGCCAGCCAGCATGCCGGCGCACCGATGCGCGCGATGGTGCTGTTCGACCGGCCGAACCCGCACAACGTCAAAGTCTTCATCCGCGGCCAGCCCGGCAATCAGGGCGAAGAGGCGCCGCGCCGGTTCCTCAGTTTCATTACCGGCAAGGACGCCAAGCCGTTCTCCGACGGCAGCGGGCGACTCGAACTCGCTCGTGCGATCACCGACCCGGCCAATCCGCTCACCGCCCGCGTGATGGTGAACCGCGTGTGGGCCTGGCATTTCGGCACCGGCCTTGTGCGCACGCCTTCCGATTTCGGTCTGCGCACGGACGCGCCGGTGCACCGCGACCTCATCGACTGGCTGGCGGCCCGTTTCGTCGCCGACGGCTGGTCGGTGAAGAAGCTCCAGCGCCTGATCATGTTGTCGGCGTCGTACCAGCAGTCCGCGAACGGCACGCCCGCAGCGATCAGACTCGACCCGGAGAACGCGCTGATCTCCCGCTTCAACCGCCAGCGCATGAGCATCGAAGCGATGCGCGACTCCCTGCTGTTCGCCAGCGGCAGGCTGGACCGCACCGTCGGCGGCAAAGCGGTGGACATCCTCGCGGAACCCTTCACCGGCCGGCGCACGCTCTACGGCTCGATCGACCGCCAGAACCTCCCTGGGATGTTCCGCAGTTTCGATTTCGCCAGCCCGGACGCGCACACGCCCCAGCGTTTCCACACCACCGTGCCGCAGCAGGCGCTCTACCTGATGAACAGCCCGTTCGCGATCGAACAGGCGCGCGCCCTGGCCAAACGCAGCGAGAGCGCAGGTACGCCAGACGCCCGTGTGCAGCAGCTCTACCGCTTGACGCTCGCCCGCGCGGCGAGCAAGGACGAGGTCACGCTCGCCACCGCTTTCATCAAGGCTCAGGAAGGTGCTCCGGCGGAGGCCGAGGCCAAGCCGGTGTGGTTGTACGGCTACGGTGCGTTTGACGAGCAGGCGCGCACCATCACGGGCTTCACCAGGTTGCCACTGTTCAAAGACAACGCCTGGCGCGGTGGCGAGCAGATGCCGGACGACAAGCTCGGCTACGTCAACCTCACCGCCAACGGTGGCCATCCCGGCAACGTCCACGCCCATGCGGCGGTGCGGCGTTTCACCGCGCCCCACGACGGCCTGTTCACGCTCAGCGGCATGCTCAAGCGTCCGGCCAAGGAGGGCGACGGGATACGGGCGCTCGCCCTGCTCGACGGCCAGCCACCACTCGGGGAGTGGGAGATCACCACCGGTGAAGTCGCTACCACGGTCGCGCGGGTCCATTTGAAAGCCGGTCAGACGCTCGACTTCGTGGTCGACTGCAAGAGCGGCCCAGGCTGGGACAGCTTCGCGTGGTCACCCCAGATCGCCGGCATCGAAGGCACCAACGGCACATGGAATGCCGCCGACGGCTTCAGCGGTCCGAAGTCGGCCAAGCCCTCGCTCAGCGCCTGGGAGCGTTACGCCCAGGCCTTGCTCATGACCAACGAATTCGTGTTCGTCGATTGAGCCAAGGAAGACATGGAACCTAGCCACAGAGCCCACAGAGGGCACAGAGATGGGAACGGAGCGGAAAATCAGAGGGTTTTCTGCTACGGATTGAGCCAAGTGAGAATCCAGAGCGGCTCTTTTTCAACCTCTGTGTCTTCCTCTGTGCCCTCTGTGGGCTCTGTGGCTAGTCTTTCTCGCCTGTTTTCGCAATGAGGTCCCCGATGTTCCCACTCTCCCGCCGCCAACTCCTGCAACGCTCCGGCATGGGCTTCGGCGCGCTCGCGCTCGGCAGTCTCTGCGGCGGTAATGGCCTGCTCGCCGATGAGGGCGCGCCGCCGGTGTTCCAGAACATGCTGCCGCGTCAGCCGCACTTCCCGGTGAAGGCCAAGCACGTCATCCACATCTTCGCCAACGGCGGCGCCAGCCAGGTCGACACCTTCGACCCCAAGCCCTTGCTCAACGAATTCCACGGCAAGATGCTGCCGACCAACCTCAAGACCGAGCGCCCCACCGGCGCCGCGCTGGGATCGCCCTTCAAGTTCAAGAAATACGGCAAGAGCGGCATCGAAGTCAGCGAGCTCTTCAAGAACGTCGGTGAGTGCGTCGACGACCTGTGCATCATCCGTTCGATGTACGCCGATGTGCCGAACCACGAGCCCTCGCTGCTGCTGCTCAACTGCGGCGATGCGCGCCAGGTGCGCCCAAGTATGGGTTCGTGGCTGACCTACGGCCTGGGCACGCTCAACCAGAACCTCCCTGGGTTCGTGGTGATGTGTCCCAACGGCTATCCGATCCAGGAATCGCAGAACTGGCAGGCGGGCTTCCTTCCCGGCGTCTTCCAGGGCACCTACCTCGATACCAAGCACAGCGATGTCGAGAAGCTGGTCGAGCACGTGAAGCACAACTTCAGCTCGCCGAAGCAGCAGCGCAGCCAGCTCGACCTGCTGCTCCAGCTCAACGAACAACACGCCAAGCAACGTCAGCAGGACGCCCAGCTCGAATCGCGCATCCAGTCCTTCGAACTCGCCTACCGCATGCAGATGGAGGCGAGCGACGTCTTCGACCTGTCGAAGGAGCCCAAGCACATCCGCGAGATGTACGGTGAAGGCACGCAGGCGCGCCAGATGATGTACGCCCGCCGCATGATCGAAAAGGGTGTGCGCTTCGTGCAGATATGGCACGGCGAAGGTCAGCCGTGGGACAACCACGACGACCTCGAAGAAGGCCACCGCCGCTTGGCCGGCGAGTGCGACAAGCCGATCGCGGCGCTGATCAAGGATCTCAAACAACGCGGCCTGCTCGACGAAACCCTGATCATCTGGAGCGGCGAGTTCGGCCGCACGCCGGTGGTCGAGATGCCCAAGCCCGGCTCGAACGCCGGCAAGATCAATGGTCGCGACCACAACCACTACGGTTTCACCACCTGGCTGTGTGGCGGCGGCGTGAAGGGTGGCCACATCCACGGCGCCACCGACGAGTTCGGCTTCAAGGCCACCGTCGACCCGGTCCACGTCCACGACCTGCAGGCCACCATCATGCGCTTGATGGGCTTTGACCACGAACGCTTCACCTTCCGCTACGCTGGTCGGGACTTCCGCCTGACCGACGTGCACGGCAAGGTGGTGAAATCGCTTATCGCTTAAGAGCCGATAACGTGCGGACGTATGGACGGGCCGCAGAGACACAGAGACGCAGAGGAAGCCAGGGCAACTGTCAGCGCCCCGCAGGGGCAGCCTGGAAATTGCCCGGCACTTCAGTGCCGGGACCAGCGCGTGATCATGCCCAGTCCCGGAGGGACGGCTGAAACGTCCAGCGATTCAGCCGTCCCTCTGGGACTTTTATCATCGCGTACCATGTTCCCGGCACTGAAGTGCCGGGCTATTTTCGCGGCGTCCCGCTGGGACGCGAGAAGGACTCAGCGCTGCTCGCTGAGAACGTCTCCGCCACGAACGACGAAGAACCATTCTCTCCTCTGCGTCTCAGCGTCTTTGCGACCAATCCTACTGTTGTGTCTTGTCGGTTGTACCTTGGCGATGCAGGCCGCCGAACCGCTCACCAGCATCAGTGTCATCCGTTCACTGCCGCGTAGCGAATCAGGCAAACGTCCGCCGGTGTTGGTGCGTGGCGTCGTCACCTTCCGTTGGCCGGTGCCGTGGAACTCGTTCTGCATCCAGAGCGATGAAGGGGGGCTATGGATCTCCACCTCGGTCGCGCGGTTGGAGAAGCTGCTGGGCGAGGGTCCGTCCGACTTCGACGACCTGCGTGTCGGCGATGAGGTCGAAGTCACCGGTGTGCTCGACTCCGGCGGCTACGCGCCCGACGTGTTGCCAACCGCCGTGCGCGTCATCAGCCATCGTGGTATGCCGCAGGCGCGCACGGTACCGTTCACGCGCTTGCTCACTGGCGCAGAAGATCCCACGCGGGTTGAAGTCGCCGGCGTGGTGCAGCGCGTGTCTGGCCCGACCAGCGCACGCTGGTTGGTGGAGTTGGAGACCGGTGTCGGCCGCGTGCTCGCCCATGTGCCGGATGGCCCCGGGTTCGACCCGCGCACGTTGACTGATGCCGAGGTGCGTCTGCGCGGCGTCGCCGCGTCGTCACGCAACTGGCGCGCGGAGTTCCTGCGTCCGCGCCTTTTGGTGGCGGCGCCCGAGGATGTGCTGATCGATCGCGAAGCCCCGGCCGATGCCTTCGCCGCGCCGCAGGTTGCCATTGCCGATCTGGCGTCGTATGCGCCTGGGGGTCGCTCGTTGCACCGTCGGCGTGTCACGGGCGTAGTCACGTGGTCTGATGCACTCGACGGCATCTGCCTGCAAGACGGCACGCAGGCGATCCGTGTCGACATCATCGATCGCGCGCATGGTCTGGTTCCCGGCGATCGCGTGGAGGCCAGCGGCTTCATCGATGCCAGCGGTCAGGTCGCCAGCCTGCGTGGTGCCGTGGTGCGCAAGATCGATCATCCCGGCGAGCCCGCAGCGTTGGCCGCGACGCTGGCGGATGTGCAGCGCGCTTTCGAAACCGTACGTCGTGGTCGGCCCGCCAGCCCACACGACTACGACCACTTGCTGATCCGCGTCGAAGGCCGGCTGTTGGCGGTGCAGCGTGATGCGAGCGACAACGGTCGGCGGCTGGTGCTCGACTGTAGTGGCTTGGCGACCATGGCCGATCTGAGTGGCGATGCGACCGCACTTGATGCGCTGACCATTGGCTCGCGCGTGGCGGTGACCGGCGTCGCCGTGATGCAGTACGACCGTGGCGAGATGATCGCGGACTACGTCGCGCCGCTGCGCATGGACCTGCGTCTGCGCACACCGCAGGACGTGCGCGTGGTGCAGGCCGCACCGTGGTGGACGCCGGCGCGCCTCGGCATCACCATCGGCGTGTTGGGTGCGGTGCTTATCGCCGCCGTCGGTTGGATCCTCAGCCTGCGGCGTTCGCTGCGACTGCGCACCACACGGCTCGAAGAGGTCATGCGTCTGCACCGCGATGCCGAATTGGAATACCAAGCAGTGCATCAGGAACGTCGGCGTCTGGCCGCGGATATGCACGATGGCTTGCAACAATTGCTCGCTGGCGCGTCGTTCCGCTTGGAAGCGGCGAACGCGCGTCTCGCCGGTGCTGATCCCGCGGTAGCTGAACAACTCAGCGCCGCGCGCTCGGCGTTGCTCCGCACGCAGGACGGCCTGCGCGATTGCCTGTGGGGCTTGCGCCACGTCGATCAGGCGGAGGACGGCCCGCGTCAATTCGCCGGCCTGCTCGAACGCGCCGCCGCAGCGATGGAGCACTGGCCGCGTGGTGCGCTCACGGTCGTCATTGTCGGCGAGCCCTATGCGCTGTCGCGCCACGTCATGGGCAGCCTGCTGCTTCTGATGCAGGAAGCGGTCGGCAACGCCTTCAAACACGGCGCGGCGAAAACGGTGCGCATCACCGTATACTACACGCCGAGCGAATTCGCCATGGAACTGGTCGACGACGGCACCGGCTTCGATGCCACTGCGGTTTCCGGCACGCATGACGGCCACTACGGCCTGGAGTCGATGCGCCACCGCATGCACTGGCTCGGCGGCGACGCCGCCATCACCAGCCTCCTAGGCGCCGGTACCACCGTGAGTGTGCACTTGCCGCGCACGCGGGCGCAGAGTGGCGATGAGCGAGCCCAACAACGGGACACGGCAGAGGACGCATGATCCTAGATCCGGCGATCGAAACAGGGATTTTTCAACACGAAGGCACGAAGACACGAAGACACGAAGAACAGCAGGTATCCAGTAGAGTTCGAGCGTCACCTGCGAGTCACCAAACGGGTGAACCCCTGTTTGTCTGCATCCCTTTGTGTCTTCGTGCCTTCGTGTTGAAAAATCGGTTCGTCTGCCGGATATAGGATGATAGCTGCGGTTGGTTGAGAACGGTCTAGAACAACGTCTGTTGCCCGCCGGTCTCACCGTAACGTTCCAGGTACCCCTTCAGCTTGATCTTCTTGAGCGTGCTCGCGCTGCTCATGTAACGGATCTGGCCGAAGATCGGGCGTTGTGGTGCCCATGGGCGATCGAAACGTCCCAGGCACCAACTGATGCCGCTCGACGAATTGGGATCGCGACCATCGACAGCGTAGCGGTTGTTGAGTTCGGTCAGGATGGTCAGCGCCTCGCGCGGATGACGCGTCCATTCCAGCACCTTCTTGCCCCACAGCATGCGCAGGTAGTTGTGCATGCGGCCGTCCTGGCGTAGTTCACGCTGCGCGGCGTTCCACAGCGGATCATGGGTGCCCGCGTCGGCGAATTGTTCGAGTGTGTAGACGTGTTCGCGTGGATCCTGTGCGTGGATCTCCAGCGTCGCGCGTGCCCAGTTGGGCAGATCCTCCCACGTTTCATGCGCCGGACGATGGAAGCAGTAGTGGTGGCCGAGTTCGCGCCAGGTTACTAGTTCGTCGAGAAAATTCTCCGGCCCGGAAGCCACACCCCACCAGCCCTCGCGTTTGCCGTCGGCCTTGGAACCCAGTCGCTGCGGCGACCACGACTCGCGCGCCAGGACGTTGGCCACCGCCTGATGCGCCGAGAGGTGACCGAAGTGCAGCCACGGCGACAGTCCACTCGCCGCGCCGTCATCGACCACGTTGCGATCCTCGTGGTAGCGGTCGAGGCCGTTGGCGAGGAACGCGCTCAGACGTTTTCCGGCAGCGTTGGCACCGCCGCGCATGGCGACCACGCCGACCGCATGATTGACCGGCAATCCGGCCAACGCGGCGGTGGTACCGGCGAACAATGCCGGATCTGCCGCGCGCCAACGGCGGCCCCATTCTTTTGACAACGTCGGCGTTTTCAGGCGTGGTGCAGCGGCGAGCGGTTCTGCCACCGGAATGGCATCCAGGTGCGGACGCAGGTTTTTTTGCAATATGCGGCGAAAGGTATACGCCGTCGCACTCGCAGCAGCAGTCGCACGCAGTGGCAACAGTCCGTTGCTGTCGACGATCTCGAAACGCACCGGCAGTTTGGCCGCCGCTGCCACCGTCATGTGCGGCAGGAAGAACGCCGGGTAGTCATCACCAACGACCACGCACGCGTCACTCGCGAGGTGCTCCAACAGACCGCGACCATTGCCTGGCGCGTCCTCAACGTAGGGCAGGTAGGTCACCTTCGCTGCGGCGCAGGCAGCAGCATTGTCAGCCATGCCCTGTAACACGAACGCATGGAAGCGATCACTTGCCCAACGATAACCGCAACGCAGCGGCTCGAACACCACCAGCGGACGTTTGAGGTGCGTGGCCCATTCCACCGCTCGTTGCAGCGCGAAGTTCCACGTCGTGCGTCGTGCGGCAGTCATCCAATACAGCACATAGCGCCCATCGCCGCGCAGCGGTTGCTGATTAGCGGTGGTCAGGCGCAGAGCCGGGATGACAGACGACGCATCGGACATGCACAGGACCTAACCGCGGCGAAGCGTGCCGCTACGTCGGGCACTGGCGGTATCCACAAGACCAGGCCTCCTGCCTGCCCGTTACCAATAGGTCATAAGGTGGTCGTCAGCGAAGCCGAACCGACCGCCGGGAGCGCGGCCGCCCTCGGCCGCATTCTGCTCCAGCCACGGTCCTCAGCGATAACCGGGAAACCCCTTGGTTTCCTCGCACCACATGTTGCATCCCATCCGCTGTGCTTCGTCGTAAAGGAATGCGGCCGAGGGC
>JANPLC010000226.1:0-13496 GCA_031426335.1 Planctomycetota bacterium | reverse complement strand
GCGAGGGCTACGTGCCCCGCGAAGAGTTCAACGAAGAGGAAGCCAAGGTCGGCAACAAGTGCCAGGTGATGATCGTCGAGATCATGCCCAACGGCGAGATGAGCCTGTCGAAGCGCCAGGCCGATCTCGAAATCGGTTGGTTCAAAGTCCTCGGCGACAACAAAGAAGGCGACGTCGTGCGCGGCAAGGTCCTGCGCAAGATCAAGGGCGGCCTGCTGGTCGACATCGGCGTCCCCGTCTTCTTGCCTGCCTCGCAGGTCGACCTGCGCCGCGCGCCGGACGTCGGCGAGTACATCGGTCAGATCGTCGAAGCCGAGATCATCAAGATCGACGCCGAGCGCAAAAACATCGTCGTTTCGCGTCGCAAAGTCCTCGAAGAGGAGCGCAAGCGCAACCGCGAGAACCTGGTCAAGGAACTGCACGTCGGCGATCTGCGCGAAGGCCAGGTCAAGAACATCACCGACTTCGGCGCGTTCATCGACCTCGGTGGTCTCGACGGCCTGCTGCACATCACCGACATGTCGTGGGGTCGCGTCAACCACCCGAGCGAAGTGGTCCAGATCGGCCAGAAGATCGACGTCGTCGTGCTCGATTACGATGCGGAACGCAACCGCATCAGCCTCGGTCTCAAGCAGAAGACCAAGAACCCGTGGGAAGATATCTCGGAACGCTACCCCATCGGCAGCGTCCATGGCGGCGAAGTCGTCAACCTGATGACCTACGGCGCGTTCGTCCGTCTCGAAGACGGCATCGAAGGCCTCGTCCACGTCAGCGAGATGAGCTGGACCAAGCAGGTCGCTCACCCCAACGAAGTGGTCAAGACCAGCGACAAGGTCCGCGTGATGATCCTCGAGATCAACCACGACAAGCAGGAAATCTCGCTCGGCATGAAGCAGGCCGAAAACAATCCTTGGGACACCATCAAGGATCGCTTCCCGGTCGGCAACAAGGTCAAGGGCACGGTCAAGAACACCACGAACTATGGTGCGTTCGTCGAGATCGAAGCCGGCGTCGAAGGCCTGCTGCATGTCAACGACATCAGCTGGACCAAGAAGCTCACTCATCCGAGCCCGGAAGTGAACAAGGGCGACGTGATCGAGGCCGTGATCCTCGAAGTCGACAAGGAACGTCAGCGCATCAGCCTCGGCATGAAGCAGATGACGGAAGATCCGTGGATCACCGAGATCCCCGAGAAGCTCAAGAAGGGCGTCGTGGTCGACGGCAAGGTCACCAAGATCACCAACTTCGGCGTGTTCGTCGAGATCCTCAACGGTCTCGAAGGCCTGCTGCACATCTCCGAGATGGACGACAAGCCCGTCGCCAGCCCGGAGCAGGCGCTCCAGGTCGGCCAGGAGATCAAGGTCAAGGTCCTCAACGTCGACCTCGAGACCCGCAAGATCGGCCTGAGCATGAAGGGCGTCTAAGCCCGACAGCGTTGCCGTCTTCGGCAACGAGGTTCGTACGACACCCAGGCCGATGGTCTGGGTGTTGTCGTTTCCAGATCCGGCCGTGCAGAATGGGGCTTAACGGACCCTGTTGGGCTCGATCAACGCGGGACTTGGCCATCCATCTCACACTCTGGCTCAGGGTTGTCACAGTCGTCGGCAGCACGGCGTCGCTGGGCTTCTAGCATTCGCCCGTTCGCCAGCGGATTGCGTCCCACCTTGTGTGAGACACCAGGCCGTCGCGGTATCGCCTGCTCAGCTGTTCGACATGAACCATCCCGGCGATGCATCGTTTATAGCCACCACCCAACCGGAGGAGCAGTCATGGCCCGCGAAGAATTTGAAGATCAGAAGCCGGAAGACCTGGAAGAAGAACTGCTGGAGGGTGAAGGCGAGGAAGAAGACAAAGAGCCATCAGGCGCGCCGGGCTGGTTCATCAGCATCGGCGTCCACAGCCTCTTCGCGCTGATCTTCTACTACGCTGTGTGGGCGACCGCCGAGGAGGATACCGAACTCCCGCCGATGAAGGTCACCACCATCGATCCTCCGCCTAAGAAGGAGGAGAAGAAGGACCTCGAGCGCAACATCGAGAACACCGTCGAGATCAACGTCGCCACCGAAGCCGACGTCGCTGCTCCGATCAATCAGCTCGATGTGCCGATCGAAGAGAAGACCACCTCGGAAGACGAGAACGAAGCTGACGTCGCCAAGGGCCGTGAAGAGGCCGTGTCGTCGTCCGAAACCGGTTCCACCGGCGCCTTCATGGCGATCGGTGCAGGCGGCGGTTCCGCTGGCATGTTCGGCAGCCGCAACGGCGGCGGCAAACGTCGCGCCCTGGCCAAAGGCGGCGGCACGCGTGCGAGCGAAAGCGCGGTTGACGCCGCGCTGCGCTGGTTCAAGCGCCACCAGAGCCCGAACGGCATGTGGGACTCAGAGAAGTATCCCGTCAACTGCACCGAGACCCCGAAGTGTGAACCTGGCACCGCCCACAGTGCGAGCGACGCCAACGTCGCCATGACCGGCTACGCCGTGTTGTGCTTCCTGGGTGCGGGTTACGACCACAAGACCCCGAACAAGTACAAGACCACGGTGGAAAAGGGCCTGGAATACCTGCGCTCAATTCAGACCGGTGACGGCAACCTCGGCCCGCGCAACTACGAACACGCTGTCGCCACCATGGCGATCGCCGAAGCGTACGCGATGACCAACGATCCGGATCTCAAGCAGCCCGCGCAGAAGGGTCTCAACGTCCTGATCGCGCGTCAGGCGAAAGATTCCAAGGGTGACGCGGCCTACAATGGCCTCGGTTGGGACTACGTCGAAGGCAAGGCCGAGCGCAACGACTCCTCGGTATCGGGTTGGGCGGTCATGGCGCTGAAGAGCGGCTTGGCTGGCGGCCTGAACGTCGGTAACGCGATGGAGGGCGCCAAGAAGTGGCTCAAGCGCCACTGGGAAGCGACCAATCCGGATTGGAAGAAGCTGTCGGATCCCTATGCCGACACCTCGACCTTTGCTTACACCTGGGACGCCACCAGCGACAAGGTCGAAGTCGGTGCACCTGGCCAGAGCCACGATTTGGCTCCGGTGGGCGCGCTGTGCGCGGTGTTCCTCGGTCACCACGCCGGCGACATCATGCTCGAGACCCTGTGCAACCACGTGATGAAGTACCAGTTCCCGGCCAAGTACCCCTGCAACACGTACTTCATGTACTACAACACCCTCGCGGTGTTCCAGGCGGGTGGTCAGCGTTGGGACAAGTGGAACAACACGGTGCGCGACATGCTGGTGAATGCCCAGCGCAAGGGTGACGGCTGCTTCGATGGCAGCTGGGACTTCGAAGGCACGATGTTCCACGGCCACGAAATCGGCCGCGTGCTCAGCACCGCCTACTGCTGCCTGAGCCTGGAAGTCTACTACCGCTACAAGCAGGTCGGCGGTAAGTAAGTCTTACTGGCTGCCCAGATCGCCCGCTCGGGTCTGGTTCGATAAACCCCTCCGCTCAGCGGAGGGGTTTGTCGTTGGTGGAAGAGCACACCGTGGTGGAAAGAGCACACCGGGAGAGCCACGCCGATGGCTCGGGGTTGAGCCGGCGGAATTGCACAGATAACAGCCGCCCCGCGCCGTTCCGGCGTTTGGGAATCGAAGGAGCGGCACGTGGGATTTTTGGGTTGGCGCAAGCCGAAGTGGAAACATGCCGACGCGGATGTGCGTCTGGCGGCCATCAACGAACTGACCTGGGAGCACCAGGGGATCTTCGCCCAGTTGGCGATGAGTGACCCCGATGTTCGGGTGCGCACCGCCGCTGCTCGGCGGGTCAATGAACAAGCACGCCTCGAACCCCTGCTGACCAGCAGCGATGCCGAGGTGGTGCGCATCGCGCGCGAACGTCTGTCGACCGTGGCGGTGAAGCTGGCGCGTGAGCGCAGCCTCGCGGCCTGCCAATCCCTGCTCACCACCATCACCGACCAGAAGTCGCTCGCCGAGCTGACGCTTGAAGCGAAAGATCAGGGCGTCCGTCGCGCGGCTTTCGACCGCCTGCTGAAACAGGACGAGGTCAGCCCGGCGATGCTCGCGCTGGTCGCCGTCCAGGATGCCAGCGGCGTGTTTGCCGGCGAAGCGGTCGCACGGTTGGACAAGCGCAACCTGCTGAAGGATATCGTGCGCAAAGCCAAGGCCGAGGTGGTGCGCAGCGCCGCCACGGCTCGCCTGCAGGCGCTCGAAGCCGAAGCCGCGAAGCCATCTGCCGAGCAGAGTCGCAGGGCCCGCCGCAAGGCGCTCGAACCGTTGGTGACTGAGGCTGCGCGTTGGTCGTTGTCGGTCGACTTCACCAAGGCCTCCGCTGAGATCGCGACGTTGATCGCCAAACGCGCGGTGGTGCTGGCGCCGTACGCGGAAATTCCGCTCGAAGACGAAGCCAAGGCGGCGGTCGAGCGCATCGATCGCGCTCAGCGTGATCTGGTGCGTCGCCGCGACGAGGCGCAGGCGCTACACGCCGCCGCGCTTGCCGCGCATGAAGCCGTGCTGGCTGAACTGGTGACGACCGCTCCGGTTACTGGCGACGAAGCACCAGCGCATCGTGCCCGTCTGGAAGCACGCTGGA
Organism: Planctomycetota bacterium; assembly: GCA_031426335.1. Classification (GTDB taxonomy): domain Bacteria; phylum Planctomycetota; class UBA11346; order UBA11346; family UBA11346; genus BOG-1363. The sequence goes on along the minus strand of JANPLC010000226.1, from coordinate 8,951 downwards.
AAGCGTTGCCGGAACTCGTGGGCGCCGAGCGTCAGGTGTTCGCTGCACGTTTCGCCAGTGAACTGACACGTTTGCATCCGGGCGCCGTGGTCGTGGTGACCGTGTCGGCACCTGCGGCACCCGTGGTGATCCCAGAAGCCGTGCTCAATGAATTGGAGCCGCTGATCGCCGAAGCGGAGGCCCTAGCGACCTCGGATCGCCGGCTGGATGCACGTGATCGTTACCGCGTCCTGCACAAACGTTGGCATCAGCTCACCGCTGACCTGCCGATGGGACATACACTGCGCACGCGATTCCTCGACGCCTATGCGCGTTTCAAGGACGCCGGTCGTGCAGCGCGCGCCGAGCGCGATGAACGGACCAAGGAACGTCTGGCGGAACTCGGAAAACTTGCGGTGGAAGCGGAAGCGCTGGCAAGCAACCCGCCGTCGGAGCACGACCGCCAAGCGCGGTTCGCCCAGCTCAAGGATCTGCAGCAACGTTGGAAAGCGGTCGGCGCCGTCCGTCCCGATCAGGTCGCTGCCGTACGCGAGCGTTTCCGTACCGCCTGTGATACGGCATTCGCCCCGCTGAAGGCGTTGATCGAAGCGGAGGACTGGGCGCGTTTCGCCAACCTTGGCAACGCCGACAGTTTGATCGCTGAAGCCGAAGCCTTGGCGGTAGTGGAGGACCTCGGGCTTGTTGCCAATACCATCAAAGGCATTCAGGCCGGCTGGAAAAATCTCGGCCCGCTGCCAGGTGATCGTCGTGAGGCGACATGGCAGCGTTTCAAAGGTGCCTGCGATGTGGTGTACGCGCGTCTGAAGCCGTACTACGCCGAGCTCGATGCCCAGCGCTTGGTCAATCTTGAGCGTAAGCGCGCCCTGTTGGCAGAAGCGGAAGCCATCGCCAACGCCGCACCGATCGGCTTGGCCGGCAGCCCAGCGGATCTGGTGGCCAAACGAGCCAATGCCGATCGCATGAAAGTGCTGCAACAGGAATGGCGGACCGCTGGTCCCGTGCCGCGCGAACACGATCAAGACCTGTGGACGCGTTTCCGCACGGCGGGCGATGCGTTCTTCGGCAAACACCGCGCCGACATCGATGCGCGTCATCAAGAATACACTACCAACCTAAATCAGAAGGAAGCCCTCTGCGTCGCGGCCGAAAATCTGGCGAAGGATTGTGAAGCACTCGCCGCCGGTGAAGAGGCACGCGTGCGCACCGAAGGCGAACGTCTGCGCGAAGTGAAGGACATCCAGGCCAAGTGGAAGCTCATCGGTCACGTGCCACGTGATCAGGTCGAAGCCATCTGGTCGCGTTTCCGCACCGCGTGCGACCGCGTTTATGCTACGCTGAAGAGCCATCTCGATGCGCTGGAAAAAGAACGCCAGGATAACCTCGCCAAGAAGCAGGCGCTCATCACCGAGGCGGAAGAGATCCTCGCGCACGAGAACGCCCGCTGGTTCAAAGACGAGATCAAGGAACTGCAACGCAAGTGGCGCGAGATCGGCCACGTGCCACGCGAACAGATGGACGTCGTCGGTGGTCGCTTCAAGGAGCTCTGCGATCGTATCTACGGCCTGTAGGCTCGGCTTTGGCGCGCGTTGTCGGTGTCAGCGTTCTTCTGTCAGCTGCTGCAGAGTGAGTCCGTACGCCACCTGGATCGCACCGGCGGACTGCGCGCCACCGCGCAGCAGGTTGAGCAGGTTGCTCAGCAGGTGACGGCGACGGCTATGTACCAACGGAGCACAGAGCGCGCCCGCGAGTTCGGCGTCAGGCGTCGGATCGAGCAGCATCTCTGCCAACGCATTGGCGCCAGCGCGCTGGCGGATGGCGAGCATCTTGAGCGGACTGGGACCTTCGCCACGCACCTTGGCCTTAGCGACTTCCTCTAGGCCGATCTGGAGCCATGCCGGCCAGCCGGCGGAGGGGGCGGCTTCAAGCGCGAGCACCAAGCGGGTCAACTCAACGGCCAGGAGTTCGCCACGGCTGAGGTTATCGCCGGCTGGGCCCACCCGCACCATCGGCAGCGCTGGGCGTGCGATGCGGCGTTGACCAGGCATCGGATCACGCGCACCGAGATCGTCCGCCACCACGACCAGCGGACCGCTCCATCTTGGCCAGGCGAGTGCAGCAAACATCTCGCGGGTGACGCCCAGCGCGGTTGCCGCATCCAGGCCCGGAGTCGGTCGTCCATTGGCGGTCAGCACCAGCATCGCTTCGCGTGACGCCGGTAAATTATGGCGGGCAAGTTCACGGGCCGTCCATCCGGCCAACACCAGATCAAGGCCGAGCGAACGGGTCACCGGTCCTGGGGTGCGTACCACCAAGGCCCAGGCCTCGTCGCTCAGTCCGGCCTCCAGCGCCGTGCCGACGCGGATTTCCAGCGGCAGGCCATCGTGCGCGAGCACCAAGCGTGCGCGTGGCGCCACCGGCAACGACATCAGCGGCAACACCACCGGGACCAGTCCGCCGCGCCACGTCACCGCATGACGATCAACCGTCACCGGCGTCGGCTGCAAGACCAGGAAGAGTGCGCTGGGATCCATCGGCTGAGCCTGGGGCCTGGGAAGGGGCTGGAGTTGAGCGGAGCGCCGGCCATGCTCCATCAAGACCGCATGATAGTCGAGCGTCAGGTGCCCAGGTGGCGCCGACGCGGCATGCCGGTGAGCGGTCATACCACAGGAATCTGCCAACCATGTTCCGGCGCAGGACTGACCAAGTTTATTCGACGCTGCAACAGGTGCAAAGACGCATCACCGAGCAGAACGGCCCACAGGCCGAGCCAGGCGAACTCGCGCCGCTCCAAGCGCAGCCGGCGGTAAATCTCCAACCCTTGTCGCAGGCCTTGCCGAGTGGTGGACTTCCCGCCCTTACGCCGCCGGTGCAACAACCATTCGCTGGGATTCCGGCGGCGCGGCTGCCGCCCGGTGGCAGCCGTTACGTGCTGCAGATCAGCGGTGATCTGGCCATGCTGTTGGTGGTGATGTGGCTGATCTCGATGGCGCTGATGTTCGTGCTCGGCCAGCATTGGCGCTCCAGCGGTGGCGCGGGCTTGGCTCCTGGTGCGGCGGGCAATCGCGAGACACCGCTGGTCCAGACGCCGGTCGGCAAGCGCCTGGGTGATTGGGTCTACGTGTTGAAGAGCCAGCCCCATGCGCCGGTCGATGCGGTGAATCAGTACGAAAGCGAAGCGCGTACGCTCAACGAGGCGATGCGTCAGCCGCAAAACGCCTCGCGTGGCTGGAAGCCGTATTTTGGTGTGCGCAAGCCGGTCAATGGCGGCGTGGAATTGGTCTACGGTCTCGCTGATGGGGTGTGGGGCGTCGACAAGGCTGATTTTGCCGCGTTTGCCAAGCTATTGGCAGAACCGGCAAGCAAGAGTGGCGGAGGCTACGCCAGCGCACGATGGGTGAAGGTCGATCAGTGATCGCAGCGGATTCCATGGGTTCGGCTGCGCTGTTGTTTCCTGAGCCGCGATTTCCCCGTCACGCTGCGGTCTGGCGCCCGGTGGAATCACATCTGCCCCCAGGCGAACTGGCGCACGATCGTCACCACATCACGCGGGTTTACCGCTGGGCGCTGCGGCTGAGCCCTGAGGGCGGCGCTGATCCAGAGTTGGCCGGCGCTATGGCGCTGGTGCATGACCTCGCCTTCGTGCCCAAGGACAGCCCTGATCGTGCCCTCGGTGGTGAACGCTCGGCGCAGCTTGCTGGTGCGGTGTTGAGCACGGCCGGTTACGCTGCCGATGAGGTCGCCGCGATCGCCGAGGCCGTACGCACCTCGTCGTGGTCACGCGGCTTGGCGCCGACCAATGCCCTCGGCGTCGTGTTGCAGGACGCCGACCGGCTGGATGCCATCGGCGCGCTTGGCCTGCTGCGCACGGTGGCGTGCGCCCAGTACATGTCGCGCCCGGAGCGTCCTGGGCGTTTCTACCACGACAGCGATCCTTTCGCCGACACCGGCCGGACGCTCGACGACAAGGCGCAGGCCATCGACCATTGTTTCGCCAAGCTGGTGAAGCTCGCCGCCGGCATGCACCTGCCGACGGCCAAGGCGGAGGGGGCCCGCCGGCACGCCGCCCTGGTGGATTTCCTCGGTGTTTTGCGACGGGAGCTGTCGTCTTCCCAGGCATGAGCGACGTGAGGGAGCCTTGCCCTGGGCAGGCTTCTCCCATCATCCGCGCGACCTATGCAGACCGAGCCAGCATTCCGCGCCTACGACCCCGCCGCCATCGAACCGAAATGGCAGTCCCACTGGGACACCACCAAGGCCCACGAGGTGCGCGACGACCTGCCGCGCGACAAATGCTACTACGTGTTGGAGATGTTCCCGTATCCCTCGGGCAAGCTGCACATGGGGCACGTGCGCAACTACTCGATCGGCGACGCGGTGGCGCGTTACAAGCGCATGCGCGGTTTCGCCGTGCTGCATCCGATGGGCTGGGATTCTTTCGGTCTGCCGGCGGAGCAAGCCGCCATCGAACGCGGTGCGCATCCGAAAAAGTGGACCTACGAAAACATCGCCTACATGCGCGGTCAGCTCAAGCGCATGGGTTTCAGCTATGCGTGGTCGCGCGAATTCGCCTGCTCAGATCCGGCGTATGCCGCGCGCGAGCAGGACATCTTCCTCGACCTGGTCGAGAAGGGCCTAGTCTATCGCAAGTCGTCGATGGTGAACTGGTCCACCGGTCTCAACACCGTGCTCGCCAACGAGCAGGTGATCGACGGCAAGTGCTGGCGTACCGGTGCGCCGGTGATTCAGAAGGAACTGCCACAGTGGAGCGTGCGCATTACCGCGTATGCCGAGGAACTGCTACAGTCGACCTACGATTTGCCTGGGTGGCCGGACGCCGTGCTCATTCAGCAGCGCAATTGGATCGGCAAGTCCATCGGTGCCGAGATCGACTTCGTCGTCGAAGGCCATGCCGACCTGAAAATAACGGTCTTTACCACTCGTCCCGACACCGTGTTCGGTGTGACCTTTCTGTCGATCGCGCCGGAACACGCATTGCTCGAAAAAATCGTTCCCGCGAGCCACCAAGCCGCGGTCGAAGCCTTCAAGGCCGAAGTCCGCACGGTCAGCACGCAGGATCGCACCGGCGACACCGCTGAGAAAAAAGGCGTCTTTACTGGCGCGCACGTGATCAATCCGGTGAACGGCGAGCGCGTGCCACTCTACGCCGCCAACTTCGTCGTCGCTGACTACGGCACCGGCGCGGTAATGGCAGTTCCGGCGCACGACACCCGCGACTTCGCCTTCGCCCAGAAGTACCACATCGCGGTGAAACAAGTCATCGTTGCCGATGGCAAAGAGCCGAGCGTCCTCGACGAGGCCTTCACCGAAATCGGCACCATCATCAACAGCGCGCAGTTCAACGGCCAGCGTTCTGATGCGGCAAAAGTCGCGATCACTGACTGGCTCGCCGCCAGCGGCAAGGGCCGCAAGACCATCACCTGGCGCCTGCGCGACTGGGGCATCAGCCGCCAGCGGTACTGGGGCAACCCGATTCCGTTCGTCTACGGCCAGAGCTCCGGCGCCGTGCCGCTGCGCAAACAGGATCTGCCGGTGACGTTGCCGGACGACGTGCGTTTCGACGGCATCGGCAATCCGATCGAGAAACACCCGACGTGGGCGATCACCGCCAATGATGGCTCGCCCCTGACCATTCGCACCGCCACCGGCCCGGAAGCGGCGAAGCGCGAAACCGACACCATGGACACGTTCATGCAGTCGTCGTGGTACTTCGCGCGCTTCACCTGCGCCGATGCCAAGGAACCGCTCGACAAGAAGCGCGTCGACCACTGGCTGCCAGTCGATCTCTACATCGGCGGTATCGAACACGCCGTGCTGCACCTGCTTTACGCGCGGTTCTTCATGAAGGCGCTGAGCGATGTCGGATACGGCACCGTGCGCGAACCGTTCAAACGCCTGCTCTGTCAGGGCATGGTGTGCATGGAGACCTACCAGCGCGACCTGGGTGACAACAAGAAGCAGTGGTTCTATCCAGACGAGGTCGATGTCAGCCTCGATCCCAAGGGCAAGGTCATCGGCGCCACGGCGAAATCTGATGGCCAACCGGTTGCCGTCGGTCGCGTCGAGAAGATGTCGAAGTCGAAGCGCAACACCGTCGATCCGCAGGGGCTGATCGACACCTACGGCGCCGACACCGCGCGGTTGTTTATCCTTTTCGCCGCGCCGCCCGAACGCGATCTGGAATGGAACCCGGACGGTGTCATCGGCGCCAACCGCTTCCTCAAACGCGTGTGGGTGCTGGTGCAGGAGAACCTCGCCGCGCTGCGTGCCGCGACTGCGTTCGCTGGCCATGCCAAGGACGTCACCGGCGCCGACCAAGCGGTGGTGCGCAAGGTCCACGCGACCATCAAACGTGCGACCGATGCGATGGAGAAGGATTTTTCCTTCAACACCACCATCGCTGCGTGCATGGAGTTGATGAACGAGTTGAAGCCCGACACGCTCAGCGCGCCGGTGTTCAAGCTCGGTGTCACCACCTTGCTGCGCCTGCTGGCGCCGATGGTGCCGCATATCACCAACGAGTTGTGGAGCGACCTGGGCAATGACGGCGACCTCACGGCTGCCGGTTGGCCTCCGTTCGATCCGAGTCAGATCGATGCTGACGACGTCGACTACCCGGTACAGGTCAACGGCAAGATGCGCGGCAAGATCAGCCTGCCGCGCACGCTGACTGGCCCGGCGCTCGATCAGGCCGTGCTCGCCCATCCTGACGTAGTGGCGATCATCGCCGGTCGACCGGTGAAAAAGCTCGTCGTTGTGCTGCACAAGATCATCAACCTCGTCCTCGGCTGACCGTGGCCGACGCCGAGCCAACCCTGCGCTTCGGTAAACTCTGCATCCCGCAAAAGGCGGGTGAAGACGTGTTGTCGCAGCTGCTCATCGCCGGCGCCAACATCCAGTACCTGTGTATGGGCGGCAGCTGCGGCACCTGCCGCGTGCGCGTCCTGCGTGGACAGGAACACCTCAGCACGGTCGCGCCCGGCGAACGTCACTGGTTTCCCGACACCACCGGCGACATCCGCCTCGCTTGTCAGGCCATCTGTAAGGGCACTGGCGACGTGGTGGTCGATCAGCCGAACAGACTGGGGCCTACTGTTCCCCGAAGTGCGTCACCTGATTGACCACGCGCGTGGCGGCAACGCCGCTCGGTGACAACGGCGGACGTCCCTCACGTTTGAAGAGATTGGAATTGAACAGGTAGTGGTTGCTACCGGTGTGGAACGCGCCCACGCCCATATGGGCCGGTGCATAGGTCCGACCGCTGGCGCGATCAGACCACACGTAATTGTGGCCCGAATGGTGGTAACGCCCCATGTTCATCACCACCTGCGAGCCGCTCCACCACAAGCTCTCGCCGCCCCAATCTTCCATCATGCGGAAAGTGCCTTCCTGACCAGCGGATCCGAAGCTGTTGCAATTCCACGCGGCATTGGGCGAGTTGTTGATCACCATCGAGGTGAAGAAACAGGTCGACCCCGCCTTTTCCTGCCAACTGCCGGTCGTGTTTTGTGGCAGCTCTTGGGCTTTCGCGTCGTTCCATCTCACCGATTGCATGGTGAAGCTGTCAGCAAACACGGCGCACGGGGTGATGGTGGCGAGCGCCGCTTCGACTTCCGTCGTGCCCGCCGCTCCTTTGTCGTTCTTGTTAATGTTGGCGTCGCTCACCCGATAACAGAAGTTTCCCCACAGGTAAACCCGCTGAGGAGTGATGTAAGTGAAGGCACTGGTGCCGAGGGGATCCGTTGTCGTGTTGGTGGAGGTCGGCGTGGTGTGATTCCAGAAGACCCGGTAGTAGGTCGGATCTTTGAATTCTACATTACTCGTTGCGCTGTCATCGAGTTGTCCACGCAGGCGCGTGGCGCAGCGAGTGGTTTCCAGCGGACCGGCAGGCTCGCGCCAATTCCACGGGAAATTGATTGGCGGATAGATGATCCGGTTAGCCGGAATGGAGGCATCCAGGGTGTCCTGGAGTGGCAACGAATCCTTCCGAGCCACTTTCTGAGCCGCTGTCAGTTCAGTGGGGACTGTCACTACTTCGGTTAACCAGTAGGCGCGAAAGTGCTTTTGAGTGACCAAACGATTGGGGTCAGCCTCAACATTGTTGGCGATACGCTGCATGCCCGGCCAATCCAGTTCGGGGGTGAGTAAGGGGTGCATGCTCTCGCTGCGGCGCGTGCGGTGCGTGTACAACACGCCGGAGAAATGTTGGCGCGCTAGGTCGGTGTTGCCGGGATACCCTAAATCAGCCATCGACGTACTGCGCAACCACAGTTGGAATGCGCGCATGTGGATGGTGAGGACGTTCTGTCGGTAGTCCCGAGAGGGGGCGGCAGCGACACCGGGTACCGTGCTTGATTCATTGGGGGCTGCGAATTGGTACTGGTAGAAGTCGTCAGTGGCGGTCGCAGCGTATTTGCCGGCGATATTGCCGTTCGCGCCATACATGCCCCACATGTAACCGGACTCACGTGGATCGATGAACTCGTCCTCCGTAACGATGAAATCTCGTACGTCGGTCTGCGAAAGAATCTGGCCGAAGAAGGGTGCGGTGATGTTGCGGCCACAGAACAGTACGGTGTATTGGCTGCAGAGGTATTCTACGTAATCCTTTTTCTCTGTATCTGACAGGGTTAGCAGCGCCGGTCGCGGGATCGGGAGCACTTTGAGTGCGCAACCTGGGAAACCGAAGGCGGATGGGTTCAAGTAGTCTGACGTCGCAGTTGGGGTGGTGGTGGCGGTGTCGGCCGTGCTGCCCGGCAGCCAGGTTCCCGGCCAGTAGTAGTTCCACGCAGTCATCGCCTCATCGCCAATCGTATGCGGACCTCCCGCAACAGCGGGGGCAACACTCATGCTCTTCGTCATCGGTCGTTGTTGCCAGCGACGCTCACGGATCACCAGACCAGTTTCACCAATGTCGGTGGGCGTGTTGGCGT
>JANPLC010000225.1:0-4160 GCA_031426335.1 Planctomycetota bacterium | reverse complement strand
CTGGTGCGCTACGCCGACAGCGACGGTTTCCGCATCGACCACTACCGGCCCGAAGCCTGGCGTTACCGCGACTGGGTGGTGCGCTCGCTGAACTCCGACAAACCCTACGACCGCTTCGTGCAGGAGCAGCTCGCTGGCGATGAATTGTTCCCCGAGCAGCCGGACGCGTTGATCGCCACCGGCTACCTGCGCCATTGGAGCTACGAGTACAATAACCGCGATGTCGTCACCCAACGCGACAACATCCTGGTCGACCTCACCGACACCACCGCCGACGTCTTCATGGGCCTCGGCCTCGGCTGCGCGCGCTGCCACGACCACAAGTTCGATCCGCTCCTGCAGAAAGACTACTTCCGTCTGCGCGCATTTTTCGAACCGTTGGTGCCGCGTGATGACCTCACCGCCACCACCGCCGCCGAACGCGCCGCACACGCCAAGGCCATGGCGACGTGGGATGCCAAGACCGCAGAGGCACGCGGAAAAATCAATGGCATCGAAGCCCCCTACCGCGTGAAGGCGGAGAAAAAAGCCATCGACATGTTCCCGCCCGAAACCCAGGCGATCTGGACCAAGCCGGCTGGCGAGCGCACACCACAAGAGGCGATCCTGGCCGACCTGGTGAACCGCCAGGTGCTCTACGAATTCGACCGCCTGATGACCTACGTGAAGGCGGATGAGAAACCCAAGCTCATCTCGTTGCAGCAGGAACTGACCGCGCTGGAGAAGGACAAGCCCAAGGCGTTGCCGATCGCCTTCGCCGCCACTGACATCGGTCCCACGGCGCCGCCGACCATGATCCCGCGCAAAACTGCGATGGGTGCGATCGCCCCTGGGTATCCGACCATCCTGGAGACCGAACCGGCGAAAGTTCCTGCCCCATCCGCCACCAGCACCAACCGCCGCGCGACGCTCGCGCGTTGGCTGACGGAAGAGAACAATCCGCTGACGGCGCGCGTGCTGGTCAATCGTGTGTGGCAGTACCACTTCGGCGCCGGCTTGGCGGTCAACAGTTCCGACTTCGGCATGCTCGGCGAACCACCGTCGCATCCCGCGCTGCTCGACTGGCTGAGTCGCCGCTTCATCGCTGAGGGCTGGTCGCTCAAGCAACTCCACCGCCAACTGCTGCTGTCAGCGACTTGGCAGCAATCGGCGACCAACCCGCAGGCCGAAGCCGCACGGCTCAAGGACCCAGAGAACCGCCTGCACTGGCGCAGCGGCACGCGCCGCCTTGGCGCCGAGGCCATCCGCGACGCGGTGCTCAGCGCGACGGGCGAGATCGATCTCACCCCAGGCGGCCCAGGCGTCGATGGTGCGAAATCGCGACGCTCGCTCTACGTGAAAGTACAACGCAACCGCCGCGACGCGCTGCTCGACGTGTTCGACGTGGCCGAAGGGTTCGCCAGCACCGCCAGCCGCAACATCACCACCACGCCACGGCAATCATTGCTGCTGTTCAACGGTGAATGGGCGCTGGCGCGTGCGCGTGCCTTCGCCGCGCGGCTGATGAAAGACGTCCAGGGATCCGGCAATGACACCGTCGCCAAGCGCATCACCCGCGCGTACCAACTCGCCTACGGTCGCGCGCCGACAGCGGCGGAACTGGCAGAGGCCAGCGCGTTCCTCGGCGCGCAAAAGGACGTCGGCGGTGGCGCGCAGGTCCAGGCGTCGCTGATCGCCGACAAGCTGCCGTTCCGCGATGGCCGCAGCGCGGTGTTGTCGCCGGGAACGATGCAGGACCGTTTGATGGTCGGCGACCGCGCGGCGTTGCCGGTCGGCGATCTGACCATCGAGGCCTTCGTGCTGCTGCGCTCGCCGTACGAGAACGCCGACGTGCGCACCATCGCCGCGCGCTGGGATGGCGACCTGAAGAATCCCGGCTGGTCCTTCGGCGTCACCGGCAAGAAGTCACGGTACAAACCGATGACGCTGATCATGCAACTCTCCACCGGTGTCGAGGGTGCGAAGGAAGCCGAGCCGTTGTTCAGCGGGTTGTTCCTGCAACCCGGCCGTCCCTACTTCGTCGCGGTGAGCATGCGCCTAGCCGACGGCGGCGAGGGCCCTGACGGCAAAGAAAAAGCCGGCGGTGTGACGTTCTTCATCAAAGATCTCTCCAATGACGACGAGCCGATGCAGACCGCGCGTGTGCCGCACAAGACCACCACGCTGCCAGAAATCGCCGCACCGTTGACCATCGGCGGCCGCTGGGGCGCGCAGAAACACCTGTGGGACGGCCTGATCGACGACGTGCGCTTGAGCGACGTGGCACTACGGGGCGAACAGCTGCTGCTGACCACCGAAGGCCTGACCGACCACACCGTCGGTTACTGGCGCTTCGAAAACCGCACCGGCGCCTTCAACGATTCCTCGCCGAACGCCCGCCACCTGATGACCCTGACCACCGACACCGGCACGCGCGACACGTCGCTCGATGCGTGGGTGGACTTCTGCCATGTGATCATCAATTCCAACGAGCTGATCTATGTCGATTAGGATTGCCTCAGTCCGGAGTCCGGGGTCCGGGGTCCGGGGTCTCTTGGTTCACCGTTTTTCGTTCATCACGTCGTCACATTGAGGACAGCATGAGTACCAACGCACGCTCGTCGCACTCGACTCCGGACTCCGGACTCCGGACTCCGGACACTCCCGTCTCCCGCCGCGATCTCCTGATGAACACTGGCATGGGCTTTGGTGCCCTCGCGCTGTCGTCACTGCTGCCGTCGTCGTTGCTCGGTGCGGATCCGACGCCGCGATCGCTCACCTCGCCGCTGTTGCCGCGCAAGGGCCATCACGCAGCGAAGGCCAAGAGCGTGATCTTCCTCTTCATGGAAGGTGGTCCGAGCCACATCGATCTGTTCGACCCCAAGCCGGAACTCAACAAGCTCGCCGGCAAGCCGTTGCCCGACAGCTTCGGCACCGTCATCACCGCCATGGGTGAGGCGCGTTCACCGCTGTTGGCATGCAAACGCGAGTGGAAGCAGCATGGCAAGTCCGGGTTGTGGATGAGTGATTGGATCCCCAATATCGCCAGCTGCGCCGACGACATCGCGGTGATCCGTTCGTGTGTCGCCGACGGCATTAATCACTCGTCCGGCGTCTGCCAGATGAACACCGGCAGCATCCTTGCCGGACGCCCGTCGCTCGGGGCGTGGGCGACCTACGGCATGGGCACCGAAAACCAGGATTTGCCGGCGTTCGTGGTGATGCAGGACAACGCAACCGCCGTGGTGAACGGTCCGCGCAACTGGGGCGCGGGCTTCATGCCCGCAGTATACCAAGGCACGCCCATCGACGGCGGTGCCGAGCCGATCGCCAACCTCGCAACGCCAGGATCGATCGGCGAGCAGCGGCAGAAGACCAAACTCGATTTCCTCACCCGCATGAACCGTGCGCACGCGGCGACCAGGCAGCAGAGCGAACTCGACGCGCGCATCGCCAGCTACGAACTCGCCTACCGTATGCAGGCACAAGCTCCGGAAGCGGTCGACGTCAGCGGTGAAACCGAAGCGACCAAGGCGCTCTACGGCATCGACCAGAAGGACACCGCGCGTTACGGCGGCATGTGCCTGCTCGCCCGTCGCCTGGTGGAACGCGGCGTGCGCTTCGTCCAACTCTACCACGGCGCGGGCAGCAAGTGGGACGCGCATGACAAGATCGAAACCAACCACTCGGCGCTGTGTCGGGGCATGGACCTGCCGGTTGCTGGCCTGCTCAAAGATCTGAAAGCACGCGGCCTTCTCGACAGCACGCTGGTGGTGTGGGGCGGCGAATTCGGCCGCACGCCGATGAGCGAAAAAGGCGACGGCCGCGATCACAACCCCACCGGCTTCACCATGTGGATGGCCGGCGGCGGTGTGAAAGGCGGCCAGACCATCGGCTCGACCGACGAGGTCGGCCTGCACGCCGTCGAGGACCGTCTGCACGTGCATGATCTGCACGCGACCATCCTGCACCTGATGGGCATCGACCACGAACGGTTGGTCTACACCTACAAGGGCCGGCCGGAACGGGCGACACTGAATGAAGGCACGGCGTACACCAAGATCATGGGGTGACGCTTGGGCCTCTCCCCCGTGGCACGGGCGGGGGGGCCCGGGGTTGTGGGCCGAACACCGGCCGGGCCGCCCGGGCCCCCGGGAAGGCCCCCCCAAAGCCCCCCCCCC
>JANPLC010000224.1:0-25919 GCA_031426335.1 Planctomycetota bacterium | reverse complement strand
CGCCGCCGATCAACACGAGGCCCAGTTCGCGCTCGAAGACCGGGTTCGTGGTTTGGATGATGATTGAGGCCGGCAAAGTACCGGCGGTCAACCACTGTTGTGCGCTGGTGAGTTCGGGGCCTCCCGTGCCCAGGCGGATGACCATGTTGTCCGGGATGAACGGCCGCATGCTGTCACGCGGTTGTCCGCCCGGCTGGACGCCCGACCACACCGCATCGATCACGCCAGTGAACGCCTGATTGCCGGATTGTCCGACGAAGGGTTTCCCTGGGTCGTCGCTGCCCAGGTAGAAATTCGCGCCCGGACCGAACGCCGCGACCAGCGGCATGGTGAAGAACGGCAGCAGCTCATTGTTGCGCGAGTTGATCGCCGGACCACCTGGCCCGATGTCGTTGCCGCTCCAACCCGGCCAGCCGATCAGTTCATAGGTACCGTCGGCCCAGTTGTCCGGCAGCGGTTCGCTGAAGGCAAAGAAACGGTTCACCGTGTCCCAGGTGTTGTTGGCGGGAGGTAAACCACCCATCGGACTGAAGCCGTCGGTGGCGGCAAAACGCACACACGCCTGCCACGGCCGGCGCGTGCCTGGGATCTTCGGCGTGATGGTTACCACGTCCCCGGTCACCATCACATGTGAGGTGGTCAGGGAAGTCTGTACGGGGATCAAGTGACTGCCGAGTGGGAAGGTCATCGTCGCCCCTGGCGGGCTTGCGGGCCCTGGCGTGCTTCCGCCTGGAATATCCGTCCCGGCAAACGCGGTACGCTGACGAGCACGGCTACCCCAATCACGTCGCGTCGGGTCGTAGCGAAAAAATTGTGCATCAATGAAGAACGGCGTGCCCTTACTGGTGTCGATGTAGTCATAGTCGATCCACTCGATGCGGCCGGTCACCGGGTCACTGACCTGGACGAGCAACGCCTCGGTCGGCGGCTGGGTCGGAACACCAGGCATTGGCGTCGGCATGTTGGCGTAGTTGCCAGTGGGGTCACCAGTCGCCTCGAAACTCATGAGCGTGATGATCGGAACATTCGCAGGTGTGGGCAGGGCCGGGTACAGCAGGTCCGCCGCAGTGGTACCGAGTTGACCGCGCTGGACGTTGTTGAGCGTCATCGACGGAACCATGCCGTTGTCGTAGTAGATGATCTCGCCGGAACTGAGCCTCGCGTACCCACGTGGCGGCCATTGCACGAGTACACCGTTCTGCACACCGATGGTGGTGGCGGTCATCAGCAACACTCGCAGGCCGGTGGTCATGTCGATGGTGGCTGGCGGACTGAGTTCTGTCCACACGGTGTAGGACCGCATCGCATCACCGTAGTGCACCGGATTCGGATCGCCGTTCGGCAGCTCATACGCCAGCGTGCAGCCACCTTTCCACAGATGACCAGTGGTCCCTGGGTTGTAACGGATGCCGCCGGGCACCACGAGATCGCCGGCGAAATGTTGCTCCAATACCAGCCAGTTGTAGTTCGCCTGGGGGCCGCCGACGAAGGTGTCTTGGCGCCGACCGCGCAGGCAATTTTGCAGCGTAGTGCCCTGAATGCTCTCGTAGCTGATGTATTCGTTGCCCACGCGGATCATGCCGCGGGCGGGGAGGATTTTCGCGATCGCAGCGGCACCGGTGAGTACCTGTTGAGTCGTGGGATCGACGGCGAGTGCGTCGACCTCGATCGCCGGGCGGATGAGTTGGCTGGGATTCGATGCCGATCCGGTAGCGGCTGGCAGCGCCGTGCGCAGCACCAGCGATGGCAGCGTCAGGTGATCGCCGACCTCCTGCATCTGCAGCGCGGTGGTCATGCGCGTGACTTCACGTCCGACGATGCCGTTGACGGTGATGGCCATGTGGCCGGGATCGTTGCCGACCAGCGCCACCTGGATCAGGTGCCATTGATCGGCCTTGAGGCCGTCGGTCTTCGACAACTGGTAACGGTGTTGCACCAGGTTGAGCGGACGTTTCGGCGCCAGCGGATTGATCCCAGGCGTGGTGCCGGCGGCCACCACTGTCCCCAGGCAGCGTGGATCGACGTAGGGTCCAGGCGTCAGCGGCGGCACCGGCGCGCCGGTGCCTGGGAAGGTGTAGAGCTCACCTGGGCAAATCGGTCCGTGGTCGTTGGTGTGCTCGATCGCGCTGTTGCAGATGGTCAGCACCAGTTGTTTGGTGGTGTCGTCGTACGCCAGTGTCAGGCGATTCTGGTAATAGTTGTCGCCCGGTTCACGCGTCTGGATGCCGTTGGCCGGCAGCACCGCTTCGAGCGCATACCGCTCGCCGGCATTGGCCGAGGGCGAGCGCAGGTCAAAGATCGTCACCGTGCCGCTGAGCGTCTGCGTCGGCTTGACCCACAGTCCGAACTGGCGGCCGTTGAGCGGCGCGGCGACGCGGGTGGTGATCGGATGGGTGAGGAATCCGCCCATGGTGTTGGCGTCGCTGGCCAGTGGCTGATCGAACAACTGGTAGGCCAGCGGCCCGCGCGACAGGGTCAGGCCTTCCGGCGACAGATCCGTCGCGCTGTAGGTACCGGCGGCGGGACGCTGCTGGCGACCACCGGGCAGATGGTAATCGAGAAAATCCGCGTCGTCCGGATTTGCGCCGCTGACGCCGAAGCGCACCAGCCAATCGTGACCGTTGCGGCCGTTGGTGCCCAGGTGGCTGGAGCTCAGGTGCGTGCGCAAGGTGGCGGGTTTGATGCCGATCTGATCGTCCTTGCCGGAGCCACGTGCGGCGGTGCCGCCGTCGGGCAACTCGCGGACCAGGCGTTGGTAGGCCTTGGGAAAGGCGTTCATCAGGCTGCCATGCCGCTGCGCGAGCAACGTGTGGTACTGCATCTGCGAGGTCCAACGCACTTCCAGCGGACTCTCCTGGGTGACCGCCTGCGCGACCACTCGGCGCATCTGCTGGGCGCCTTGGCGTCCGGCGGCGTCCGCGACCGACGCGCCACTTTCGATGGTGACCAGCCCTTGTGAGGTGAGACCCAGCGGCGGCAATTCACGCGGCGCGATGATGGTCAGGCGACTGCCAGCGGGATGATCGAGCGCGCCGGTGGTTCCTGGGAAGGCGAGGCCGCGCACGACATTGTGCAGCGTGGTACGTCCACCAGCCGGCAATCCGCCACGGTACGAAATGTATTCGATCTGCGTGGCGTTGCCGCCGTCGGGATCGACGCTTTCAATGCGGGCGAAGCCACTGCCGGGCATGCGATCAAGCGCGCCGCCGCTGATATGCACCACCGTCGCGCCGGAGGTCAGCTTGCCGTTGGGCGGATTCATGTTGTTGATGCCACTGCCGGGATCGCCGATGCGTGATTGTTCGATCACCGTGCTGCTGTTGACGTCCATGTCATCGAACACACCGAGTGGATCGACGAGATGGCGTCCGGTGATGCGCCGGCCGAACACGTCGCTCAGCTGCGCCTGGACCTGCATGAGTTCGAGCAGGTTGCTGGGCATCATGCGTGGCACGCCCCACAATACCTGGCGCACCGGCTCGGACGTCTCGATCAGATTCACTGGTGCGGGGATCTCGAGCGCCACGGCTTCCTGCCAATCCGGGCGATGGCTGGCGGGATAATAACTAGACGGCCGCGGCACTGTCTGCTGGTTGGCCGGCCGGTTGCCGGTCGGGATGGTGGCGAAGTCGGTGCTGGTGGACATGCCGTAGTGGTATTTGCGTCCACGTTGTTGCTGTGGCTGCGACAACGGCCGCGTCGGGTGTTTGGCGACGATCACTGAGCCCGCCGCCACCAGTCCAGGGGTGGTGGGATAGGCGGCGAGATCGGCCGGCGGCAGGCTGTCGAGCACATCGTCGTGGTACTGCCGGTTGGGGCCGGACGGCAGGCGGATGATGGTACCGAGGTCGACCAGACCTTCGCGGCCCTGGCCAAGCGACACCAACGTCAGGTAGGGTTTGAGCTGGGCGAGTTCGGCACGAGTCAACGGATGCCGCACGCCTTCCGGCAGCGGCTTGCCTTCGAGCAACTGCTCATACCGCGTGATGCGACCGGTCGGACAGATGTTTTCGTCAAAGCGTACAGCGGCGAGCGCATAGGCGAGCTGGCCATATCCATCGCTGTCCTTGGTGTTGCCGTTGCCGTCGTCCCAGTCACCGATGCCGACCTTCTCCAACAGACGATCCCACGCTTCGACGTCGAGGTGGTTGGGATCGAGTTTACCGGCTTCGTCTTCCAAGCTCACGCCGATCAGCGCGGTGTTGCGTGGTTCGCTGGGATTAAACGCGTGTCCGTTGGGTGACAGATCAAGCGTACGGCGGCGGGGTTCGGTGGTCGGAGTCAGCCCAAGACCAACGCGGTTGAGATCGGTGGACTCGGCACCAACGGTCTGACTGTACAAGCGCTGAGTGAGGAACGTCGCGGCGCCGATGCCGAGATCCTCTGCTGTCGAGCGACCACTCTGTGCCTGCTGGCTGTGCGCGAATGAACGCGTGCCTTGCAGGCTGGCGGATTGCGAGAACAGGAACGGCAGGCCAAGCATCAAGAGCGCGGCCAGGATCACGATGGCCATGATCAGCGCGGCGCCGGAGCGGGAGTGCGCCATGGGGGAATCCTTCAGGTCATTTCCCGCCGCTGTCGGCGGGAGTGTCCGGGGTCTTTTCGGGTTTTGGTTCCGGCATCAGGATGAGCGAGCCATGCACGCGGCCATCGATGGAGACGGTGACTTGTGCGGAATTCGCACCGCGGGTGCTGCCGCCGGGTGCCGCACTGCGGGTAAAATCGCCACCCAGGAAAACCGTTCCGGTGTTGAGCGCCGCATCGGTGTTGAGCGCCGCGCCTTGCGCCGAACTGGTGTCGGCACCGATCGCGCTCGACAGTTCGACGCGTCCCTCCGGATGCGCGAGCACACGGTATTCCACTGCAGTCCCCGCCGGCTGCGACGGATCCGCCATAGGATAGACACCTTGTGGCAGAGCCCCGAACTCGCTGGCACCGAGCTTGTAGACCCGCGCGTCATCGATCGGGCATTTTGCGTAGGCCATGCCGCCATCCAGGTTGGCCTGTCCGACCCAGATCTGATCGCCGGGCAACAATTGTTTGGCCAACTCGACTGCCCGGCCATCGATCACCTGACCGGCGCGCACTTCCGCGATGCGGCGGCCATTGCGGTAAATGGTTATCTGATCGTTGGTGATCAACAGGCCGATCTCTTCCCAACGGTCGCCACCGACGGGATCGCTGATGTCAAAATTGCCGGACGGTAGCTTCGCCTGATCGCGCGCCATGTCGCTTGGCAGGTTGTCGAAGGACGAGACGTACACCGGATCCGTCGCGTTCGGCAGGCGCACCCAACCGAGGATCTCCCAGCACATCATCTTCGCGCGTTTGCCACCGGCGCTCTGGATGGCGGCCTTCCTGGGATCGACGGCGTCGGAGCGCACCAGCATGACGCCGAAACTGCTGCCAGCGGTGCTGTTGTCCGGCCCCACCAGGATCAGCGGGATCTGCTTGGGGACGTCGCGTCCGATCTGGCCGGCCAGTGGCGGCCGCACCGCCACCGCGATGTAGGCGCCATCGCCGTTGCGAAAGCGTAGTGGCCGGTCGAGATCCGGCGGCAACCACGGAGCATCCTGTTGCACCAGGCGCCCGGTGCCGCTCATCCCGATGGTGAAGCCTGCGACATCTAGCGCTTGGCCGTGATCGAAGAATTCGCTCCACACCCACACGCGCGATACCCCACTGATGACGCCGCCGAGCAGCGTGCCATCCGCGCGCTTGGTCGGCGACAGCTTGAGCAATACCGGCGCGCCGGAGGAACGCGCCGTGTGGCGTGCCTGACGGATGGCATCACTGAGCACCTGTTCCGAGGCGAGCAATTTATTGACGGTACGTGTGCGGAAGAACGAGCCGACGACCAACGACATCAACAGTCCGACGATGAGGATCACCGCTAGCATCTCGACCAGCGTGAAGCCGCGGTGGCTGTTGGAGACTGACGGGATGGATATCCGGCGGTCCACGGTCAGGGCTGCTTCCAGTTGGTGATGTCATCGCTTTTGCGACCATTCACCCGTTCGCCGAACTGGTCCTTGGTGTCGGGTCCCGCCGACCACAGCTGGTAGCTGTCGGGATTGGGCGGAGCGGTGGTGTTATCGGGACGCTGGCCGTCACCATCGATGAAGAGAGCGTTGGGATCGGCCACCAGCGGATAGTACTTGGATGGGCGGTAGCGGAAAAAATTGGTCGCCGACGCGCCACCAGTAAACGGATCACGCAGTGACGCGAGGTCGCGGAAATCGTCGCGGCCGACGGTTTGGAGTTGGGCGAGCAGCGCCTTGGCGATGTTCTCCCAATCGATGGTGGTGAGTTCGTTAGCAGTCTTGTATTTGCTGTTGGACATGAAGGCCGCTGCGTACCGGTCGCCCCCACCAAGCTCTTTGTCCGGGATGTTGCCATTGACGTCTACGTAACGCGAGATCGCCGCCTTGATCCCGGCCATCTGCGCGTCGCACTTAGCCGCCTTCGCGGCATTGCGGGCATAACCGATCATCGGAATCAACAGCCCCGCCAGGGCGACGATGATGAGGATCACGACCAGCAGTTCGATGAGGGTGAATCCGGTGCGACGCATGTGCTCTCCAAGCTCTGGTGCGCCCATGTTTCTGGGCGCTGGGCAGCATCCAGGTCCTACCGCGGCAGGACCTGGGTGTTGAGCGTAAGAGCATGTACCGGTGCCACCTGCCGCAATGGGGCTGTTTGCTTGTGGGCTCCGCCCCCACGGCCTGGCGGCCTGCCCCCACGGGCTTTGTCGTGGTTCGATTTCGTCGCTCGTGCGACGAAATCGTGGGCGGATGGGCTTCGCCCATTTTATCCGCCCACCACTCGGCGCCCATTGCGTCAGCGATGGACGCCCAAACCTCCTCTACTCCTCGCCCTCTTCGAAACACACCAGCGTGCCGGCACGGGTGGGGATGAAGATCCGCCCGTCATGCACCAGCAGGCCGCTGGAGGCCGGGCTGCCGAGATCGGCGTGCCACCGTTCCGCACCGGTAGCGGCGTCCAGGCAGCGCAGGGTGCCCTGCTGGTCGGCGATGTAGACGCCACGCTGACCGATCGCTGGCGCCGCCGCCAGCGTGCCGGCATTGCCTTGCGCGGGGAAACGCCAAGCCAATTGACCAAGACGGGTCAGGTCGACGGCAACTACGCGGCCCTCGGCCACCGCGACATAGGCGAGATTCTGCCCAGCGCGGTACGCCGGTGCGAGCACTCCGGTCCCTTCGAGCGGCCACGCGCCGAGCGCGCGTTTGCTGTCGGCGACCTCCGGATTGGCGTCGACGGCCACCAGCATGCCGCTGCTGTCGATCGCCAGCATGGCTGCACGTCCGCTGACGGTGGCGCGCACCAGTTGACCCTGCAGTTCACCGCGGGTGCGCAGATCATACAGGGGTTTGGCGGCATCCTGTTCGGTCACCGCCGTGGTATCGAAGACCTTGAGGTGGTTGCCCGCCGGAACGTAGAGCAGGGTTTTGCCCGGCTCGTACATGTCGCCGAACAGCTGGCCGGTGAGGTCATTGCCGACCTGCAGTTTGGGATAGGGGATCAGCTTGCCTTCCTGATCGCGGGCGAAACACAGCACGTCGCCACCAGTGCTGCCAAGGAAGAACAACAGCTGTCCAGGAATCAGCTGGTGCTCTTGGACCAGCAGGCTGCCGGTCAGGCGTAACGGGCTTTCACCCTGCGTGGCCGGGTAGGTCCATTGCGCCGTGCGCGTGGTGGAGTCCACTGCCGTCAGGCGGTTTTCCAGAATCGAGAAGATGTAGTTCTGGAAGATCACCGGTGTTTGGCGGAATTCGTCGACCGTCTGCGGGAAGGTGATGGCCTTGGTGGCACCGAGGTTGGCATCGATGACTTCGATGGTGGCCTTGTTGGTGCTGACCAGGACGAACTTGCCGAGGGCGATTGGCGTGGTGACGCCAACGGCGCCACCCAGTGTGGTCTGCCACAGCGGGCCGCGGGTGAGCGCGAGTTGCACCTGCCCTTTGCGTGTCTGGTAGGAAACCAGGAAGGTCGCCGGGTTGAACCCAGGGCGCCGGGCCTCGATGGTCACGCTTTCGGAGGCCAAGTAGGTCAGGCGGTGTTGCCACGGTCCGCGTTTTCCTGCTGGTGCCTTGACCACTCGTTCGGCGCCGCCTTGTTTGATGACCAGGACCGCCAGATGGCTGTCAAGGCCAACGACGAACGGCAACGCGAGCTTGGCGGTGTATTCGACCACGCCTTTGCTGCTGGCCTGTTTCACCTGCGCCGCCAGTTCGTCGAGCGCGGCGAAGGCCTGTTTTTCGTCGCCACGATCGAAGGCGGCGAGCGCGGCTTGGCCGATCTCCTTGGCGAATTCGACTTCCAACGTGGTCAGGCGCTCGGCGGCCTTGGCGGCGTACAACTCGCCCTTCCCCTTGCTCGCACGTTTGTAGGCGGTCAGCGCCTCTTTTTTGCGCCCGGCCTGTTCGAATTTCTCTGCCCGTTCGTGCAGATCCTTGGCGGTTTCGTTGCGCGTCGTCCAGTCGCTGTTGATGGTGGTCAATTCAGCGCGCAGTTTGTTCGGCAGGTTGTCGCGTTCGAGGAGCGCCTGCAGGACGGTCAGCGCACCATCCCAATCGAGCGCATTCCACGCGCGGTTGACGTTCTCCATCTCGGCATTGACCTGCATGGAGATCTGGTCGTCGCTCACCATCGGGAGCAGTGCATTAGCCTGTTCGGCGGCCTTGGTCCCTGGGAAATTGACGCGAATGGCGGTGAGCGTCTCCAGCGCCCGGGGGTGCTGGCCATTGGCCAGGAAGGCCTTGGCGGTCTGCACCTGCTCGGCGGCACGCGCTTCGTAGTCCTGCTTCACCTGCAGGTCGAAGGTGTCGACATCAGGGATGATCTTGGTGCCGCCAAAGTCGGTGCGCAGCGCGTTCAGTTCGACGAAGATCCCCTGATATTTGCCGCTGCGCTGTTTTTCCGAGGCGCTGGCCTTGACCACGTCGAAGGCCTGGCGCGCTTTGTCCTCGCGGACCACGGTCAGATACCATTGGTAGCCGGCAACGCCGGCAGCGGCGACCACGACGCCCATCATCAGGTAGACCAGGACACGCGTGGCCTTGCTGGTCTTGATCGCTTCGGAATTTTGCGCGTGGTTGAGGACCTGTTCCTTGATGTTGGAAAAGCGGCAGTCGCTCTCCAGCACCTGCTTCAAGGTCTCCAACGCTTGGCGCGGACGCACGGAAGTGAGCAAGGCATGCCACAACGATTTGTACTCGACCAGCGCGTTCTCGGTCTGGCCATCCATCAGGTAAGCTTTGGCCAGGAAACGATGCGGGTCGGGTGAACGCGGCAGGAGGTTCTTTGCCCGGTGGCAGGCGTCGATCGCGCGGCTGGTGTCGCGAGTGGCGATGTAGGCCTGGGCCGCGGCGACGTAGGCCAATGCGGCATCTTCGATCGCACCGAGTTCGGCCAGCACCTTGGCGCGGTCGAACTGCAGATCGGGATCGTCCGGAGACAAGGCCAGCACGGTGTCGAGATCGCGGCGCGCCTGTTCCAGGTCGCCCTGGTCCTGCGCCATCTGGATGAGCTCCAGGTACAGTTCGACCGCGCGCGGCGCCTGTTTGAGCTGGGCGTAACATTCCGCCAGCGGGCGGATGACTTCCGGCACCGGGTTGAGTTTGTGCACCGCTTCCAACAGCGACATCGCGCTTTCGGTCTCGCCGCTCTGACGCAGGGCGTTCGCGTCGACCACCACCTCATCGGGGGTGCGCGCACGGGCGACGCCAGCCAGCACCAATTGCGCCGCGATGGCGTAGGTATCGAAACGGGTGACGCCGACCGAACTGGCCACCTGGTCAAGCGTGTGGCGACCATCCAGGTAGCGCAGCACCTTGAGCATCTCGGGATCGGTCTGGATGTTGCGCAGGTTGTTGCGCCCATCGTTGTCGACCACGTAGAGCGCGGCGGAATCGGTGATGACCTCGCGGATGCGGCGCCACTCGTCCTTACGCCGGGTGGCTTCCAGCAACAGTTGGGTGGTCTGCAGGCCGACCGCGCCCATCGCTACGACATCGTGGATCTGGAGCTGCGGGATCGGTGCGCCGTCGGTGAAGGTGAAGTCGCCTTCATGCCATTCGAAAATCGGGCAGACCAGTTCTTCGATGCACCAGGCGCTGGCCTCGTCGAGTTCACCTTCCTGGACGTAACCGCTGGCAATGATCAGGTCGCGCAGGGGATGGCCGAGGGAGTAGAGCCGCTGATTGAGATCGTCGACCTGTTCAGGCGACAGCAGCGATTTGCGCAGCAGCGCATGGAGCAGAAAGGCTTTGCCGTCGATCGGTGGCGCATCGCACATCGCCACTTGGCCGGAGTCGAAATAAATGTGCCGCTGACCGTCCGGACTGCTGACCGACAGCGTTCCGGTCTGCCGATTCATCTGCAGCGTCTGGAAGAGATCAGTAAGGCTGACAGAACTGAGCTGGCCTTGGAAACCCATTGGGGGCCTACCTGACGAGGTGTGCTAGAGGTTGCCGAACAGCGCGTCGAGTTGGTTCTTCATCTCGTCCGAGAAGTTCTTGCCCAGGCCTTCGTTCTGCTTTTCCTGGTCCTCGGGCTTGCGCTTGGCGGCCTCGTTGAGGATGGCTTCGAGCTGCACCGCGAGTTCCTTGCACAGGACCTGGATCATGCCGGCTTTGACCGCCGAACTGAAGACCGTGACGCAAAGCGTACGCTCGCCGAGCAAGGTGATATGGATGCTCTGGCCCTGGCCCTGGTGGAAGAGTACGCGGAACTCGGGTTCACCCAGCAGGCGCGCGACTTCGCGGGTGCTGGCGAAGGAGCCAGACACCAGTGCGGAGAGCGCCGAGGTGTCCTGTTTGAAGAAACCCTGGCGGGCCACCATGTGGCCTTCTTTATCGATCACCAAGGCGCTCTGGGCGTTGGCCTTCTTCACGAAGGCAAGCAGCACCGCATTGATGCGATCGATGTCAGCGGCATAGAAGACCAAGCGCCGTAGGCGCAGGGCATCATTATCACTTACCATTGGCACCCTCCGCTGGCTTGTCCGCCGGAGTCGGGGCGGGGGTGGTATCAGCGGGTTTGTCCGTCGCTGGGGCGGCGGGCTTTTCGGCGGCTGGCTCAGCCGGTTTTTCAGCTGGCGGAGTGGCCGGTTGCTCTGCGGCAGGGACAGCTGGCTTCTCTGCGGCTGGAGGCGCCGGTTTCTCGGCAGGTGGCACTGGTGTCGGGGCCGGCTTCGTCGCTTCGCCAGCCGAGGGGCCGATCAGTGCGCGTTGCAGGTCCTGCGGGAGCAGGCTGCGCACGGCGGGCACGTAGATCACCGACACCACGGCCATGATCATCAACACGATCAGGCCGATGAGCACGATCAGCAGGGTCTTCACCCCACCGCCACTTGGGCGCGAGGCTTCCTGGTAGCGTTTGAGGCTGGGATCGGTGGCACCCAGGTTGACCTTGGCCGGCTGCTGTTGCTTGAGATGGTCGAGCGACGGCGGCTTGGCCTTGGCGAGGTGTTTGTCCCGTGGGTCGGCTGCGGGCGACGCCGCTTGTGGCGGCAACTGGGGCATGCCGCGTGCCGGCGTTGGCTGGGCCGGCATCGGTGGCCGTGCCGGCGGCATCGCCATCTGCTGGGCCGGTCGTTGTGGCAAGCGTTGCTGGGCAACTGGAGTGTGGGCCGGAGCGGGGGCTGGAGCCGGTGGCGGCACGGCGGCTGGCGGCGCCGTGGGCGTGCCTGATGGCGCACCCAGAGCGGTGTTGGTGCGGCGGCGATTGGCGGCCGGGGCATGCTCTTTGTTGAGCTTCTCGATCACCAGCCGCGAAATCTCTTTGAGCGTGGCGAACACGCCTTTGCCCTCACGCGCGACACCCTCGTGGGTGGGCACGCCCATCGGATTGATCTGCGCATTAAGATCGGCGATGGACATCGCATTCGGCAGATCGCGTTTGTTGTACTGGATGACCAGCGGCACATCGTCGATCGTCAGGTTCATCTCGGCGAGGTTGTCGCGCAGATTCTGCAGCGACTCGAGGTTCTCGGCCATTTTTTCCGGGCTGGAGTCAGCAACGAAAATTACCCCGTCGACACCCTGCAGCACCAGTTTGCGCGTGGCGTTGTAGTAGATCTGCCCAGGCACGGTGTAGAGCTGGAACTTGGTGCGCATGCCGGCGACCTGGCCGAGATCGAGCGGCAGAAAGTCGAAGTACAGCGTGCGATCGGTCTCAGTGGCGATGGAGACCATCTCGCCAACCGCATCTTTCGGTGCCTTCTTATGAATGATCTCAAGGTTGGTGGTCTTGCCCGACATGCCGGGGCCGTAGAACACCACTTTGCAGCTGACTTCGCGTTGACCGAAATTGATCTGGACCATGGCGGGTAGGCTCGTTCGGGGAAGCGGGCTGGAGCGGTTTTATCAGGAGATCAGAGAGAGAGACGTTGCGCGATGCGTTCGAGGAAGGGCTTGGTCTCAAGTTGCAGCAGGGTGAGGTTGGCCTGCGCATCAATCACCACCACCAAGTAACCATTGCCGGCGACCATCAGCAGCAGGCTGCCCTGTTCGCTGGTGGTGTGCAGATGGCGTGGGTTGCCAAGATTCAGGTGCTTCGCCAGGCTCTGACTGTGTTCGATCAGCGAGCCGACGGTGGCGGAGAGCTGGTTTTCATCAAGGCCTTCACGCAGCGCGCTCGCCATTGGCAGGCCGTCACTGGAGACCAGCAGGGAACCACCGACGCCGCGCACGCGGTTGAGTTGGATGAGGATCTCCTGCATGGCTCAGCCGGCTCCCAATTCGATGAGAGCCTGGCGCGCGCGGATCTCCAGCATTGCTGGGCGGACGCCGGGTTCGGCAAGAATGACCACGGTGAAGGTCTTTTCGCGGCGGAAGGCCAGCACCTGACCCTGGTCGGCGACCATCGTCCACATGCTCAATTGGTCCTGACCAATGGCCGTCAGCGCTTGCTGCGAGGCTTTGCTGATTTCGGCGGCCAGGGCGGCGAGCAGTTCTTCCTGCTGGCTGCTCAGGCGTTGGCTCGATACCACGCGGCCTTTGTCGTCGGCGATCAGAGCGCCGCGTACGCCGGCTTCGGACACCAGACCACCCAGGCCATCGCTGGCGGGGACGATCTTGTTCGCCAACGGCGTCGGTTCTGAGGGCCGGCCGGGCGCCGATTGGTTGGGCGAACCGGCGACCTGGCGGATGACCGAGGCGGTC
This sequence comes from Planctomycetota bacterium, assembly GCA_031426335.1. Classification (GTDB taxonomy): domain Bacteria; phylum Planctomycetota; class UBA11346; order UBA11346; family UBA11346; genus BOG-1363. The sequence continues at coordinate 12,732 of JANPLC010000224.1, read as the reverse complement.
GGCGGCTTGCCGGTGACCTGTTCGATCTTCTGCAACACTGCCGGGTCGTTTGGCTTGAAGGTCAGGATCTGACGCAGGTGCTGGAGGGCCTGCGGTGGGCGCGAAGTTTCGATGTAGTGGTCGGCCAACATGCGATGGGCAGCGTAGCTGCGGCTGTCGCGTTCGACCGCGGTCAGGAGGTTCTTCACCGCCTCATCTTTGCGGCCGTTGACCATCTCGATCTCTGCCAAGATGACGTAGGCCTGTCCGTTGCGGGGGAATTCCTTGATGCAGCGCCGGCAGACCGACTCCGCGCCCGCGATGTCCCCCCCCAAACGCACCAGTTCGGCCAGCCGATTGTAGGCGGAGGCCGACGGAAAGTTCTCCACCTTCTTGCGCAGGCGTTCCAGTTCGGATTCCACCAGGGATCCTCTCGTCGCGGTTGACGTGACCCGAATCTTACCTCAGCGATGCTTTGCCACAGTCGGCTTCATCGTCTTGGAGCGCTTCGGGAAACGAGTTAGACGTTTGGATTCATAGTCGTGGGGGTCTGGCCAGTCAACCACGCAGGGCAAACTTGCACAGAGGTACCATCGGCTGTGCTGCACGGTGTTGCGGCCTGTCGGCTTGAGTGCACTGCCACTAACCACAGGCTGCTGTCGTCCGCAGTGGCCTTTGTGGAGCGCCAGTGCCCCAAGCGCACTTCATCATCAATCCATCCAGTGGTGCTGGTGCCGGGGCGCGCTTGGCGCAACACGTGGATCGGCTGGTCGGTGCTAGCCAGGTCTCGCTGCTCGGCCGTTGTGATCTTTCCGCGGTGATTTCCCGTCTGGGCCCGACCGATGTCGCTGTCGCCTGCGGTGGTGACGGGACCGCCAGCGCGGTGGCCGAGGCCATTGCCGGGCGGGGGCCAGCGGGACCAGTCCTTGGAGTGGTGCCCCTGGGCACCGGCAATGACTTGGCGCGCGCCCTGGGTTGGTCGGCTGCTGGCGGTGATCTGCCGGCCTTGTTGGCAGCGCTACGTGTCGCCGGTCGGCGGCAGCTCGACCGTTGGCGGGTGGAAGGGCCGGGCGTGGCCCGCAGTTGGTGCAACTACCTCAGTTTCGGCGTCGATGCGCGGGTGGCGCAGCGGTTCCATGAGCTGCGTCGACGCCATCCGCAGGTGGTGCGTGGTGCGGTTATCAACCGCAGCCTGTACGGCGTGCTGGGAGTCCAGCAGCGCACCCTCGACCTCGCGCGCCTGGTACGTCTCTCGGATGTGTCCGCCCTGCCGCCGTGGACCGCTGTGGTGGTGCTGGGCAACATCCCGAGTTACGCCGGTGGCGCGACCCTTGCCCGTGGGATGCGCTGTGATGACGGGTTGCTGGAGATGCTCGCCCTCGGTCATGGGCTCAGCCTGGGGCTGGTCATGGCCCGTCTGCGTCGTCCGCGGTTGTTGCGGCGGATCACCCAGCTGGAGTTCGACCTGGGGCATGGTTTGGCGATGCAGGTCGACGGCGAGCCCTTCACGGCACAGCCAGGACACTACCGCGTCGTCCGTGATCGCAGCATCACGGTACTGGTCGCGGATGGCGCGCCGTGCGCGAGGTGACCCCGGTGCGGCTCGACAGTCACGTCGGCCGAGGTAGGTCCATGCCTCCTGGAGCACCCATGCGCACTGCCCGTTCCTGCTTCTGGCCGCAGTTGTGTCTGCGCTCCCGTCACCTGCTGCTCCTCGGCAGCGCCATGTTGGCGGCCCTGCTGCTGGTAGGCTGCGGCGAAGAACGCGACGTGGTGTTTTCCACCGACGCGCCGCCGTTAGCCGACGAGCGGCCGGTGATTCTCGCGGATATCGCCAGCTTGGCGCATGCGCAGCAGATTGCCGATCCCGATCATGCGGCGCCCTACCATAAGGCAGTCGATGCGCTCATCGCTCGCGGAGCGCGCATCGAGCCTATGCTGATTGAGGCCCTGGGCGGCAATGACAATTGGGGTGTCCGTCTGGGCGTGATCGACGTGCTCAAGGCGGTCGGCACGCGGAACTGCATCGAGCCGCTGATGGGTGCGCTCGAAGATCCGCAACCGTTGGTGGCGCTGAACGCGGAACACCTGTTGCGCGAGATGCTCAAACACCAGGTGATTCCCGCCCCAGGCGAAGCTCCGCGCGATGGCCTGCCGCCGGTGCCACAGCGCGCAGAAACCGATCTGGCGCTGAATGCCGATGAAAAACTGTGGGCCGTCTGGCACCAGGAACACCGCGCGACCTTACATAAAGTGTGGCGCGCGTGGTGGGAATCCAATCGCGCGACGGTGAAGATCGACTGACGCTGGGCTGACAGCCGTGCGGAGTACGGGGTACGGAGTGCGGAGTTTTTCCGGCCATGGTCTTTGGCGGGGTGACCAGTGAACGCTGAACTCGCCGAAAAAATCGCTGCGCTGTCTGTCGGTGCCGGCTGTTACATCTACAAGAACGCTGCCGGCCTGGAGATCTACGTCGGCAAGGCCAAGAACCTGCGTCGCCGGGTGGCGAGTTACTTCCAGGAACGCGATGGCCATCCGGCCCGGACCCTGCGCCTGGTGCAGGAGGTCGCGGACGTCCAGGTGATCGAGACCGACAGCGAGGTCGAAGCGCTGTTGCTAGAAAACGTCCTGATCAAGGACCTCCAGCCGCGCTTCAATGTGAAGCTCAAGGACGACAAGACCTATCCCTTGCTGGCGATCACGCGCGAGGAGTTCCCGCGCGTCTACTGCACGCGCGACCGTACCGCCGAGGGCGTCGACTACCTCGGGCCGTTCGGCTCGGCCAAGGAGCTCTACCGCGCCTACCATTTCCTCATGCGGGTGTTCCGTTTCCGCGTCTGCGACCTGGACCTGCATGAAGGCGATCCCAAACGTCGGACCTTCGCGCCCTGCCTGAATTTCCACATCAAACGCTGTTCGGCGCCGTGCACCATCAAGGTCACGAGCGGAGAATACGGCGAGGACATCCGCGCCCTACGCGCGTTTCTGGGTGGGCGGGCGAAAGGCGAGGTGCTGACCTCCTTGCGCACGCGCATGAAACTGGCGGCGAGCGAACTGCGTTTCGAGGACGCCGCGCGCTGCCGTGACCAGATCCATGCCCTCGATCGGCTGAAGGAACGCGGTCGGCTCAAGGACTATGACGAACCGGAAGCGCCAGTGATCGATCTCGGCAGCGGGCTGCTGCGTTTGCAGGAGCAACTCGGCTTGACCCAGCCGGTGAAGGTCATCGAGGGCTTCGACATCGCGCACCTCCAGGGCGGTTTCGTGGTCGCCAGTCTAGTGCAGTTCGTCGGCGGGGTGCCGAACAAGGATGGCTACCGCCGGTTCAAGGTCCGCGGGGTCGACGGCATCGCGCGAAACGACGACTTCGCCGCCATGCGCGAGGTCGTCGGTCGCCGGTATCGCCGGCTGCGTGACGAAGGCGCCGCGTTGCCCGACGTCGTGCTGATTGATGGTGGCCACGGACAAGTGGCCTCGGCCCGCGAGGCGCTGACGCAAGAAGGCGTGGAAGTGCCCTGCCTGATCGGTCTGGCGAAACGCGAGGAGACCATCATCCGCGCGGATGGCAGCGAGCTGCGCCTGAGTCGCCGCGATCCCGCGCTCAAACTCCTGCAGTACGTCCGCGATGAAGCGCACCGCTTCTGCCGCCGTTATTTCCATTTGCTGCAGCGCCAAGCGCTGGACGACGACGGGAAAACACCTTGAGCGGGTGGTTGGCGCCAGTAGACCCGCGCCTCTCATGCCGGTCATGCCGGATACGGCGGCGTTGCCGCTGGTTGCTCAGCCCTTCCGGTTGCCGACTGCAGGTCCTCGCACACGCATGACCATCACCAGCATCTCTCTGGCCGACCTGATGGTTGGTGACGTCCGGGCCGCGCTGTCGCGTCTGCTCTCGCCGAGTGTCACGGTGGCGATCTCCTGTACCGGTGTTGCGCGTCTGCCGGTCGCGGTGGTGGCCATCGCTCTCGAACTGGCGGCCTCCACGGGCGGCTTCCTGCGTCTGGAAGGATTGTCGGCGCAGCCTTTGCAGGCCCTGCACGTCATCGACCCCGAACGGCGGTTGGCGGTCGACGCCCCCCGTGTGACCTTGGTCGGCGAACGTCCGTACCAGGTGCGCGTGGGTGTCGATGGCAGTCTGCACCTGCTGTTGGGCAAGGGCATTGGCCAACATCCGCACATGACCGAGGCCGCGTCTCACGAATGGATCCGCGGCATCGAGGCCACCTCGGTGATGCTCGATCTCTCGCAGATCGAACATCTCAACTCCCTGCTGGTCGCTTGGCTGCTGCAACTCAACCAAGGTGCCGGACCCGGACGCTGCCGGCTGGTGCAGGTCGGCCGCCAAGCCGCCGCGCAGTTGAGCCAGTTGCGGCTCAACCACCTGCTGGTCATCGCCTGAGCGACCTGAGCGACCAGCACCGATGCCGGTAGAAGCAGCAGAAGCAGCAGTGGTGGCGACAGACCTGAGCGCGCTGTGGTTGGTGGCTGCAGCCATCGTCGGTGGCGGATGGCTGCTGATCGCACTCGCCACGGCACTGATCCTGGTGGTCTCGCGCCTGTTGACTGGTCGCATCGAGCGCTTGGGCGGAGCCGTCGCCGGCGAAAGCGGGCGGCTGCTGCATGATCTGCTGCGCAAGGTGGTGGTGACCGCGGCGCTGCTGGCGGCACTGGGAATCGCCGGCCTGGTCGGCTGGTTGGCCTGGCAGGGCACCGACCCGTATGTCTGGGGCGTGAAAAAACTCAGCGAGATCAGTTCCGAGGTGTGGATCGAACTCGGCTTTGCCGCCGGCAAGTTGGTACTGGTCGCGGTGGTCCTGGTGGCGGTGGTCCGCGTGGTGCGCCGTCTGCTCCAGCGCTTGTCGCAGCAGATCAATGCCTGGGACGGATTGGCCGACAACGATCGCAGCCTGGAGCGTTTCTTCGCCGGACTCGATCGCGCGCTGGTGGTCAGCGCGTGGTTGGGATTTGCCGCCATCGCCTGTGTGCTGATCAATCTGCCAGAGTGGTGCGGCCGTGGCCTGGCCTCGCTCACCCGCATCTATGCCATCATCGCTATCGGTCTGCTGGTGCTGCGGGCCACCGCGGTGGTGGTTGATACCTGCGAAGGCCTCAGCCGGCGCTACGCGGAAAAACGCGACTGGCTGAAGTATTACGACCACCTGCGTCCGCTGGTGCCGCTGCTGCGACGCTGCTTGGAATACGCCATGTGGATCGCCATGGCCAGCCTAGTGCTGCATGAGGTCCCGCCGACGGAAGGGTTCGCGCACTACGGTCCTGGGCTGATGCAGGCCATCGGCGTGTTCTTCGTCGGGCGCGTGGTGATCGAAGTCGGCAACCTGCTGATCGGCCGCAGCCTGCTCGACCGCGAAGGCCTCGATGACCTCGAGCGCCGGCGTCGCGAAACCATCGTGCCCCTGGCCAGAAGCATTTTCCGGGTCGCGTGTTATTTCGCCATCGCCATCCTCGTGCTCGATGCCCTGAGCATCGACACCACGCCCTTCCTCGCTGGTGCGGGCATCCTCAGCATGGTCATCGGTCTGGGTGCGCAGGCGATGATCAACGATGTGGTCAGCGGTTTCTTCATCCTCTTCGAAAACGTCTACCTGGTCGGCGATGTCATCGAAGGCGGCGGCGCCAAAGGCACGGTCGAATCCATCGAGTTCCGCACCACGCGCATCCGCGACGCCGACGGTCGCCTGCACATCCTGCGCAATGGCGACATGAAACAGGTGGTGAACTACTCCAAGGAATTCATCCGCGCGGTGGTCCCATTCGACGTCGGGTATGACGCAGATCTCCAGCAGGTGTTTCGCACCATCCATGCCTGCGGCGAACGTCTGCGCAGCGAGAACACCGATGTCCTCGCGGCGGTCGAGATCGATGGCATCACCGGTTTTTCCGGATCGGCGCTGACCATCCGCACGAGCATCAAGGTTCGCCCAGGGCGGCACGACGTGGTGGCGAGCCAGTGGCGCATGGTGCTCAAGGAGGCTTTCGACGCCGCAGCGGTTCCAGGCACTGCGCGTAAAGGCCTGGTGCCGGAACTGCGCCCAGCCTGAGCGCCAGTTATTTGCTATTAGCCGTCAGGGCGTTGCGCCCCCCGCGACCACCTGCTGGAGGTAGGCGTATTCCGCTACGAACGCCGGATCGTCGGCGAAACGCTGGGCTGCCAACGCGCCCGCCTCCAAGGCCTGCGCGATGTTGCCGCGCACGGCGCAGCCCCAGGCGAGGGCGAAGTAGCCCGGTTTGGTCGCCGCGGTCTCGTCCCACACCGCCAGCACGCGGCGGAACCACGTGGGTGGCAGGTGCTGCGCCATGGCCTCCAGGTTGTCGGTCACCAGTTCGTCGCTGTGGCGATCACGGCGTTCCGCGTAAGCGCGCAGTACGCGGCGCAGGTCGTCTTCATTGCGCCGCACCAGCGCCTCGACCAGCGCGACCCAGCGTACGGTGTGGTCCTGACCGGCCGGGTCGATGCCGAGTCGTTGGCAGGCTGCAAGCGCGCCGCGCAAGTGACTGATCAGCTCGAACACGGCGGCCTCATCCAGGCGCACACCGGGTTTGCCGAGCAGCGTGCTCAGGCGTTGCGACCAGTACGGTGCGCTGATGCGGATCCACGGCAGATCGCGGGCCACCTGCGGCAGGCCGGTAACGCGCTGCTGATGCAGATCGTGCCAGGTGGTTGGCTCGCTGGCGCGGGCCAGCAGGCCATCAAGCAGCGCTTCGCCGAGCAACGCGCCGGTCAGGTGTCCGACCACCGCGTAGTTCGCCATGACCTCGTCGCGCTCGCCGGTGTCGAGGAATGCCAGCTTGGCGAGCCAGCTTTCGCTGAAGGCCAGCAGGCGTTGCAACACCTGGTCGTGATGCAGTTCGCCCCGTTGTTCTTGCAGCCCAGCGATGGTCGCGGCGATCAGCGTGCCGGCCTGTCCGCGTTCCTCGCGCGCCTGCCGTTCCCAGACCTCCGCGGAATAACTGCTGCCTGCCCAGCGGATCAGTTCTGGCAGGCGCCGTTCCATCGCCGGCAACAGGTGCTGTGCTAGCAGGCCCTGCGCCAAGGCGCGGTGCTGCTTGGGATCCAGGCGCTGCTGCAGGCCATGGACGACGTGCAGCAACATGGCCGGCTGATCCTTGGCGAAACGCTCGGTCAGCGTCTGCATCAGCCTGCGGGATTCCTGTTCAGCGAGCGCGAACTGCTCACCGCGCACCAGCAGCGAGATCAGCGTCAGGTGTCCATCAAGTTGCGCCGTGGGATCGTCGATGCGCGCCAGGCTGGCGCGTTCGGCGTCGACCGCCGCACGCCATTGGGCGGTGCGGCGATAGAGCCCGGCGAGTTCGCTCCAGTTGGCGCTCGCGGTATCGCCGGCGGCGATCATCTGCCGCATGGTGTCGATGGCGCGGGCGTAGGTGTGGAAATGCCAATCGCGTTGCACCGCGATCATGGTGCGGGCGTAGTCGCCATCGCGCATGATGCGGCTGCCCAGGCGCCACGCCGAGCGGGTGTTCTCGCCGGCAAAACGCAGCAGCACATGCACCAGCGTGCCGTTGTCGGTGTTCTGCTGATCGAAATGGGCGAACACCTGCGCCAGTGATTCCTCCATGGTGTCGCCGTGGTAGGCCAGCGGCTGGCCGGTGTGCAGGACCTGGGTGGTCCAGCGGTCGCCTTGTTTGAGCGACCAGCCGCAGGCGGCGTGGCGCGGCAGATTGAACACCTGCGGCAGGTGGCCCTGGCGGGTCAACAACGCGTGGTAGATCTCCGACAGGTCGTCGCAGTCACCACGCATCACGCCGGCGCAGACCGTGGCGATGGTCTGGCCGATGGTCTGGTGGATGTCACCGAGGGTGCCTTGGACGCCGATCAGGTCCGCCTGCTGCGGATCCGGGCTGTCGTGCACATAGGCGAAGAGGTACTGCCCGATGAGATCGAGGTGCGCCGCATCCGGGCACAACTTGGCAGCGTCGCTGAGGAACCGTTCGCGTTCTTCACTGCTGGCGGACGCCGCCGGACGGAGCAGCCCATGCGCGGTGCACAGCGCGGTGACGGCGCCAGTGGCATCGTCGAGCACCAGGTGCGGTGGACGCCAGTCGACCACCGTGTTGTCCCCGACCCCGGGGCCGTCATCGGCAAGGGCCAGCCGCCAGGCCGCCGCATCCGCGCGCAGGCCGTCCTGGGCATTCCAGTGCGCGATGCGCACGCGTCCCCACCAGCATTCGGCGGCGAGCGGCAACGCGTTGCTCATCGGATCGCTGCCGGCAGAAAAACGCTGCACCACCATCCGCGTCGGAGTGGTATCGTAGGACGACGCCGCATGTTCCTGGAGCCGTGCGCTGCCGGTGGGCGAACGCAGAGTCAGCACCCGCCGACCGCAGGCGTCGCGCAGGTCCTCCAGCACGCAGTCGTCACCGCTCCAGCGCTGCACCACTTGTAGTTGGTCCGCCACACGCACGGCGTCGCGCAGAGGCGCCAGTTCCGGCAGCGCGCCAAGGACCTGATCGAGCCATCCTCGGACGATCAGGCGACGGACCAGGGCTGGGCGGAACTCTTCGCCCGCGACGGAGTTTTCCGTGAGCGTGCTCAGCAGCCGTCGCAGTGCGGCCTGCACCGGCGGCGTGGCCGTACTGGACTGCATGGCGCTAAGCAGGGCGTTGGCGGCGCTGCTCACCGCCGCCCGGCGTTCCTCGCCGGTCGACGGTAGCGGGCTGGCGCGCCGCAACACTGCGGACGGCAGGACCAGCACATCGTTGCCCCGCAGATGTACCCCGGTGAGCAGCCCACGGTCGAGGCGCAGCGGCGTGTCGACGCCGGCGGCCAGCGCGCGCGCCAAAAGCACCGGCAATGCCGCCGCGGCCTGCTCATCATCGCTCGCGATCAGCGCGCGGGTCACGACCACCGCTCGTCCCTCGACCTGCACCAGCACATCACGCGCCTCATCCACGCCGGTGATTGGCAGCGTGCGCCAGCGGCTGCCGGCATCGTCGCGGGCGATCCCAGGACTGGCTGGCAGATCGCTGACGTCGCCCGCCGTCAGCAGGTGGGGAAACAGTAGGCAGAGGATCGCGAGGCGCATGCCGCAGGATCTATCAGGGTCCGCCCATCAGTCGACCGGCTGACGGGTCGCGCGCTGAAGCGCCAGCGTGCTCGCACCACACACCGGCCGGTGAGCCGTGCGTGGACTGCGCTGCTGTGCGTGGACACCCGCGCTCCACCGGCCACCATGGCGCAACGAGCCCGCATGCCGCCGACCATCGCCTTCCATCGTTCGCATTTTCGTGCTGCGCCGAGCAGCCGGAACCTGATCACCGGTAATGGCACGCCGTTCTTCTGGCTGGCCGACAGCGCCGATGCCCTGGTCCGGCGCTTGGACCGCGCCGGCATCGACCTCTACCTGCGCACGCGCGCCTCGCAGCGCTTCACCATTATCCATACGGCGGCTTTCGGTGGTGTAGATGCTCTGCGCCAGACCAACGCGTATGGCTTGGCGCCCTTCGATGACGGTGACCTGGCACGGCCGAACGAAGGTTACTTCGCCCACCTCGATCACGTGGTGCTGCGCGCCAATGCCCTGGGTCTGGCGGTGGCCATCCAGCCGGTCGGCGCCGGTTTCGCGGCGCGCGGCCTGACGGTCGCTGCGCTTTCGGCTTACGTGGCTTTCCTAGCCCGACGTTATCGTGACCAAGCAGTGATGTGGGTGGTCGGCAGCGGCGACGGTGTCGACGACGCCACGCAGCGCAGCCTGTGGACCGCCATGGGGACGGTCCTGCGCGAGGAGACGCGCGCACGTCAGATGATCGCCTACCTGCCGGTGGAGACACCAACCCGCGGAGCGCCGTGGTGCCAGGCGCACCCGTGGATGGATCTGGCGCTGCATCGCAGCGGGCTGTCGCCGGAACCGTGGGCCAGCATCACCGCGGGTTATGCGAGTGCCCCTGCGCGGCCGTTGCTCGACGGTGACCCCGGACGCGAGGATCAACTCGCACCAGGCGGCGAATGCGACGGTCGTCTGAGCGCGCATCAAGAACGCATGGTGGCGTACTGGTCGGTGTTCGCCGGCGCCTGCGGTCACACTTACGCCAACCACAGCGTTTGCTGCTTCCATGACGAGACCACCGTCGGCGATCAGGCGCGTACACGTTGGCAGGACGCCCTGCATGACCCGGCAGCCGAGCAGATGCATAACTTGCGGCAACTGGTGGAGGCCCGCCCGTTCCAGTGCCGCGTGCCGGACCAAAGCCTGCTGGCGCAGACGCCGTCCGATCCTGTCCGGCATCAATGCGCCACGCGCGGCGACGACGACGACTTCGGCGGTGATCGCGGTAGCTATGCTTTCATCTACACGCCGGTGCAGCAGCCGGTCACGGTCGATCTGACGCGCCTGACCGGTTCCTTGGTGGAGGCCGCATGGTTTGATCCGCGTACCGGTCGCAGCCTGTGGCTCGGTCAGTTCCCGGTGCGCGGCCTGCGGACGTTCACGCCACCTGGGGAGGACGACTGGGTGTTGGTGCTCGACGACTCAGCGCGGAATTATCAACCGGTCGGCCATGCCGCTGACAGATCGATGTCGTTTTAGCTTCGGTTTGCGCCTCGACGGGGCGTCGAGGCGACACCGGCTTGGCCGGTGTGTTTCGCTATCGCGAAACCAAACCTTGTCCCCGCTCGCGCGCGCAGGCGCGCTTGGGGGATTGTTGTTCGCGGACTCCGTCCGCTACGCCTGCCAGGGGCTCCGGCGCCCCTGGACCTGCCACCTCATTCGCTCCGTTCGGGCGATGAAGCTGAATATCTGTGATCCTCGGCCATCCGCACCTGTCCTTGCTCCCCGCATTTCGTCGGACATTCTCCGGCCCTGGGAGAAAACCCATGTTCAGCCGTATCGCCAATCTCTTCAAAGGCTTCCTTGGCCTGTTCGTGTCCGGATTGGAACGCCGCAATCCGGAAGCGCTGTTGGAGGTCGAGAAAGAGAACCTGCGCAAGCAGATCGCGCAGTACAACCAAGGCCTCGCTTCGCACGCCGGACTCTGCGAGCGCTTGATGAGCCAGGTGAAGAAGCTGGAGACCGAAGAGCGCGACTTGCGCGCCAAGACCACCGCGCACCTGCGCGCCGGCAGCCGTGACGCCGCCGCCCAGTACGCCATGCGGCTGCAGACCGTGACACGCGAACTGGACGAGAACCGCACGCAGGCCCAGCAGGCGGAAGAAACCTACAAGAACCTAATGAAGTCGCGCGACGTCGCCATCAGCGCGGCCAAGGCCAAGATGGAATCGCTCAAGGGCGCCATCGAGGACATGAAGATGAAGAAGGCCATGGCCGAGATGACCGAGATGGCCAGCGGCATGATCAGCGAGATCGGCGGCGCCGGCGACACCCTGAACCGCTTGCACGAAATGGTCGAGGACGAACGCAACAAGGCAGCTGGCCGCGCGCGCATCGCCCGCGATTCGCTCGACATGAGCCAGGTGAATGTGAAGGAATCCGAGCAGAAGGCGCTCGCCGACATGGCGCTCGCCGACTTCGCGGCCAAGGAAGGCATCGCGCTCGACGGCGCGGCACCGGCGGCGGCAACTCAGGCGGCGCCGAAGAGCATGGGACCGCAGGCGGGATGATTTTTCTCGTGCGGCGTGCGGTGTGCGGCGTGCGGTGTTCTCCCAATCGCGGAGTGCTTGACGTGGTTGTTGGCGATGGCTGTCCCAACGCCGCACTCCGCACTCCGCACTCCACTCGGCTGCTTTCCCCATGACTGCTACGTTACCGACCTGGGCCTCCGACCTCATCACCGCCTACGAAAGCGGCGCTACGGCGCAGTTCATCCTCGCGGGCAACGTCCATGACCGCATGGTATTGCCGCAGGTGGGTGACAAAGGCACTGGCGAGATGGGCTCGCTCAATGATTTTCTGATCAAGGTCATGCTGCCGCGTTTCGACGTGGTGTTCAGCTACGACCTGGGCAACGGCCTGCGCGTCGAACGCGGTGGTGAGACCATTGCCAAATGGCCGCGCATGAAAGAAACCCCGACCATGCCGCGCGGTCCGCGTGAGGCGGTCGAGACCATCACGCATTACCTGCGTTTCGTTGCCAATCTGGAACGTCTTGGCCAGGGCCGCGTGCAGGTCGGCGTGCTGATCCGCTCGGTCGATCTGATCGTGCCGAACGAGTCCTACGGCCAGCCGGAACCGAGCGCGATCGCCAGCCTGATCCGCGACTGGGCGAGCGACGGCTCGATTGCCGACCATGCGGTGGCGACCTTCCTGACGGCGGACAACCTCACCGACATCCATCCGCTGGTGGCGGCCAATCCCCGTGCCACCGCCGTGCGCATCCCGTTGCCGACGGCCAAGGAACTGGAAGCAGCCCTGACCGTGCTCGCGCCGAAGTATCCCAAGGCGCTCGCGGCGTTCGTCGGCAAACTCGCCACGCCTGCCGGACTGCTGGCCGGCACTACGCTGGCTGCGGTCGAGGGCCTGCTCAAGACGCGCGAGCATCAGGACAAACCACTCGCCGAAGCCGACCTGCTGTCGATCAAGAAGGGAATGGTCGAACGCGAGTGCGCCGGCCTCATCGAATTCATCGACTCCAGCCGCACGCTCGACGACTACGAAGCCGGTGACGCCTTTAAAACCTGGCTGCGTCAGGACGTGCAGTTGTGGAAACAAGGCGACCTGCAGGCGATGCCGATGGGCTACCTGCTGTGCGGTCCGGTGGGCACGGGCAAAACCTTCCTGGTGGAATGCCTCGCGGGCGAAGCTGGCGTGCCGGTGGTGAAGC
>JANPLC010000223.1:0-12264 GCA_031426335.1 Planctomycetota bacterium | reverse complement strand
GCGAAACCCTTGCCCAGTTCACCGGCGCGCGCCGCCTCGATGGTGGCGTTGAGCGCGAGCAGCTTGGTCTGCTCGGTGATGTTGGTGATGATGCCCAACACTTCGCCGATGCGTTCCGACGATTTGCCGAGCGCTTCGATGGTGGTGGTGGTGCGGCGCGTCAGTTCGGCGGCTTCACCGGCGATCCGCGTCGCATCGACCGCATTTTTGGAGATCTCACTGATCGAGGCGGTCATCTCCTCGGCAGCCGTGGCGACCGTGGTGACGCTGTTGGAGACGCGGTCGGCGGCCTGCGTCGCAGAGGTGGCCTGCGCGGCGGATACTTCGGCGGCGGAGGACAACAGCTGGCTGGTGTGGTTGAGCGCGTCCGCGGCGGCGGAGGTCTCCTTGGCCTTCGTCGCCAGTTTGGCGAGCAACACCTGCATGTTGTTGACGGTGGTGTTGACGCTGCGTGACAGGCGGCCGATTTCATCCACGCGGTCACTGGGCAGACGTCGCGAGGTGTCCCCGCCCGCCATCGCTTCCAGTACGGCGACCACGGTGCCCAACGGTTGCGACATCAGGCTGCGCAGCGTCGCGATCAACGCAGCCACCAGCAGGATGTCGATGATCAAGACCTGCAGGATGATGCCGAGCACGCTTTGCGACAAGGACGCGCGCAGAGCCTGATCGCTCACCCGCACCTGGACCGCGCCGATGATCTTCTGTTCGTAGAGGATCGGTTCACTGGCCTCGACCGCGAACTCCGCCGGCAGTTCCTTGCCAGCGGCGACCTGGTTGGCGCTGCGAATGCGTCCTTGGACCACGTTGAGCTTCTCAACTTTCTGCAGGGCGGAGAGCGGATCAGTGCCTTCCAGGATGCGGATGCCAACCAGATCCTCGTCAGCCATCTCGGCCTCGATGGTCTGGCCGATGACCTTTTCATCGACGTTGTAGAGCGCCATGGCGACGCTCACCGCCAAGCGTTTGGCGACCTGGTGGGCTTTCGCATCGAGTTGGCGTGCGCCGGTTGATTGCAGGCGCAGGTACTGAACGGCACCGAAACCGGCAAGAATGGTGCTCGCCAGGATAGCCACCAGCAGAGAGATCTTGGTCGCGATGGTCATGACTCAGGTATCGTTGGCATGAGTTTGGAGGAAAACGCGCGGAGAAGGAACTGTGAGGGTACGCCGCGATAACCACTCTTCGCAACTGGCAGATGCCGGCCAGGCCTGGGCTTGTGGAACTGCTGCGCTGGTTGAGTCGTGCGCGCTCACGGATCCGGTGGTATCCTGGCGGCACCCACGTGCGGCCCCCCCAAGGATCCTCCCATGCGCCATCTCCTGCTCACCTTGTTGTCCCTCTCACTGCTCAGTGGTGCCGAGAGCATCCGCCTGCGAGCGGACTCGTGGATGCCGTACAACGGCGATCCCAAGGAGGGTCTGCCTGGATTCTCACTGGAGCTCGTCCGGGCCGCACTGGCACCACAGGGCATCACTATCGATTACCAGATCATGCCCTGGGCCCGTGCGCTCAAGGAACTTGAGGGAGGTGAGATCGACGCGGTGATCGGTGCAGTGGGCGATGAGCTCCCAGGAATGGTGCTGCCCGGCGAGGCCGTGGGCCAGACCGCCACCGATCTCATCGTGTTGGTGGGCAACGCCTGGACCTACACCGGGCTGGCCTCGCTCGATGCGGTGAAAGTCGGCTTCCCTCGGGGGTATTTGTTCGCCGAGGACCTCGACAAATACCTCGCCGCCAACGCGAAGAAGAACGTCATGGAGGTCGGTGGCGACGAACCGTTGGTCCAGGCCCGCGCCCTGATGGAACGTAAACGCATCGACACCTTCATCGAAGGCCAGTTGGTGTTTTTCTGGGGACTGAGTGCGGAGCAGAAGGCCCAGTACAAGATCGCCGGACAGGCGGTGGCGGCGAAGGACATCCACGTGGCCTTCGCGCCCAAAGGCGCCAATTCCAAACGCTGGGCAGACCTGCTCAGCAAAGGCATCACCGACCTGCGGGCCAACGGCAAGCTGAAGGAGATCCTCACCAAGTACGGGATCAGCGACTGGAAGAAGTGAGCGTGGACCGGTGACGGTTGGCGGGTTGTCGGCGAGGCCGGGGTGCTCAGCATCCCGGCCTCACCCATTCAAGGACAACCCCATGGCCAACATCACGCTCAAAGGCAATCCCATCACTACCGTCGGCAGCCTGCCTGCGGTCGGCGCCAAGGCGCCCGACTTCACCCTGGTGAAGACTGATCTCAGCACCGTCTCGCTCAAGGACGTCGCGGGCAAGAAGATCGTGCTCAACATCTTCCCTTCCGTCGACACGCCGACCTGCGCCACGTCCACCCGTCGTTTCAATGCCGAGCTGGCCAAGCTCAATGGCGTTGAAGTGCTGTGCGTGTCGAAAGACCTGCCCTTCGCCTTCAAACGTTTCTGTGGCGCTGAAGGCTTGGACAAGGTCCACGGCGTGTCCGACTTCCGTGACGCCGATTTCGGTAAGCGTTACGGCGTCACCATCACCAGCGGTCCGATCCAGGGCCTGCTGTCGCGCGCAGTCGTGGTCATCGATGCGTCGGGTAAGGTGGTTTATACCGAACAGGTCGCCGAGATCGCTAACGAGCCGGATTACGCCAAGGCGCTTGCGGCCCTGGCCTGAGACTATTTCGCTGGGAGCGCGATGCGCGCTCCCAGCGATGCTGGATGATCACCGCCCGCTGCGAACCGCTGGACGCATCATTTCCCAGGCGTCTTGGTACTGAACTCCGCCACCCCGATCAGGGTGGGCGTGACGGTGGCGGCCTCGATCGCAGCGATGCAGCGATCCATCTGCCCGACCTGCTCAGTGTTCACCTTTTTGCCGCCGCGGGCGATGAGCTGCGCGCGCATTTCTTTCAGTTCCGGCAGCACCGACTTGGCGTGGGTGCCATAGCGGGGTAAGTAGTCGAGGCAGACTTTCACGCGCTCACCGGCGCCCCACCGGCTGGGTTCCATCACCTTCATGCACAGGGCCAGACCCTCGCGGAGGTGCAGGCGCGACAACAGATCGAGCCCGGCCAGGCGGATGCCGTCGCCGAACATCTCATTGCTGGGCGCGAGCTGGTCGACCGCGCGGACGATCGCCGGCAGCAACACCTCCAGATCAGTCTCGGTCAGGTCATCGTAGACCCTCCGCACCGAACTGCGGGCAACACTGTCGTCGTTCTGCAGCAGTCCTTCGATGGCCGGATAGAGCTTGGCCCGGTCCACCCCACTGAGCGAATCGGCGAGGATGCTGCGTGGTGTACGAGAGCCGGGATAGGGCGAGAACAGCGCCATCGCGGCGGCGCGCGCGGCCATGCGCCGTGGATCATTGGGATTGGATCGCACGACCACGCTCAGCAGATCGCTCACGCTGGCGGTGCGCACTGCGTCGCTCATGGCCGGCAACGCCTCGCAGGCGAGACTTTGGAGCCACGGATCGGGGTCGGTGAGCAGGGCCCGCACCTGCGGTGCCGCCACATCGGCAAGCGGTCCCAAGGCCCCCAACGCCTTGCAGGCCCCGTAACGTCCATCGCGGTTCTTGCCGGCCAGCAGGGTGAGCAGGGCCGGGATCACCTCGGCTTTACGCTTTCCCAACGCGTCGGCAGAGCGGTTGCGCACGGTCGGCGACCAGCTCGACAAGCCGGCGAGGAGCTGCTCGGTGGTCCGCCGTTCGTAGGCATTCTCTGAATTTTTGAAGGCGAAGTCGCGTCCGGCGGCAATGACGTCGTGCACTTGTGCCTGGGTGAATGGTGGCACAGACGAGAGCTTCTTGCCGGTCAGCCGCAGGCTTTTGCGCGCCTGGGCATAGGCCAGCAGGTAACCGCCCGAGCAATCCCAGTTGGTGTATTTGTTGTGTTCCTCCTCGCCGACCGGCGATCCCTGATACGCAAACATGCCATCCCAACCACGGGCGAGGTCGTAGTACCACGCAGTCTCCTTTAGGTAGGCACCCGTCGCCAGCGGCCCACCGCGCGCCACGCCGAACAGCGCCCACAGCACGTTGAAGTAGTTGCCAGTGTGGCCGCGTTCACGTTCGCTGTAGGCCGCGGTCGACATGCGGACGAAGTAGTCCGCCGCCTCACGGTCACTAAGCAGGTCGTACAGCACCGCTGCGCTGGAACACTTGCCGTTGTCCTCATGCGCGGGAAACGGTTGGTGGTCGCCATACGGGACCGCGCCTTTGTTCACGTACCAACGCACGAACTCGGCGGCCTTGGTAATGGCCTGGTCCAGGACGGGATCTTTCACTCCCGCCTCACGGGCCAGCGCCATGCCGATACAGAGCGTCAGACCGGGTTGGTTCATGCAGCCGTAGCCGTTGAGGTTGCCGTTGGGCATGGCGAACTTGTGCCCCCACGTGCCGACCGCGCTCTGGCCTTTGGCCGATTCGAGCGCCAAGCGGGTGAGGCCGGGCATCACGCTCTGGTCACCCGTGGCGAGGACATACTCCGCCAACAGCATCATGGTGTAGCCGTAGGACCAGGTCTGGAAACCGTCGGCGGAAAAATCGGCCGCCCAGCGGGCTTCCGTGCGGACCAGATCCAAGTGGTCGGGATTGCCGCTGGCCAGCAAAGCGAGGGCGTTGAGCGAACGTGGGATCGGATGCAGGCGCCGGGCATAGTCCGGTACCGCCATCCGTTTTGCGAGGGCGGTGCACCCGAGCGTGAGGATGCGCTGCGATTTGGTGCACTCGTACGGTGCGGTGGCGCTATAGCTGCCGAGCACGGGCAGCTTCAGCGTCGCGTCCTCGGTTTTGCCTGCGCGCCAGCGCAGCACTCGCAGGGCACCCGCGCCGCGATCGCTCTCCGCGGCCGTCAGCGCGTTGGCGAAACGGATGCGCGCGTCATCGCTGAATCGTTGGCCATCAACGCCCAACACGACATCACCTGTCTGCAGCACGCCGTCGGCGGGAGAGCCCTTCGCCACCGCCGTCACCAGGATCTGACGTGCGGCGGCCGAGTGCCCGTCCTTGGTGAAGATCCAGCCGCGTGCGCCGGTTGCTCCCAGCGTCCAGTCGTGGGCTTCACCGGGTTTGTCACCGGCAGTGAAATCGGGGGCCGCTGCGGGAGCCGGCTGCTGGACCGCAGTCGCAACTCCGCACCACGTCATCAGCAGGGTTACGAGCACACCGCGAACCAACACTGCGACCGTGCTCATGGTGTGGTTTTCTTCAGCTGTTTCAGTTCCGCCATGTTTTCGGCCAAACCTTTGCCGATGCCGCCCAGGATCTTCGACGAACCGAGGTAATGGTATTCCGCATTGGAGATGCCGACGTCGAGCACCGTGCGTTCGCGCTCGGTCAGTTGCTCGCCGCGCAGCTTCTCGAACGCGGCCTTTTCCTCGGCCGGAGTCGCCTTGCCGCCGGCGGCGTTTTTCTTGGCGGCTTGGCGCAGGGTGTTTTCCTTGGCCCGCGCCAGGGTCAGTTCGCGGTCCCAGTACTTTTCCGTCAGCAGCGCGCCCACGTTACCGCTGAATTCCGGCAGCTTGGCCGGAGCGGCCATCGCATCGCGGAAGGCCTGGTGGCCGATCGCGTAGCGTTGCTGGTCGGGAAGATACTCGGCCACCGGACCGCCGACGCCCAGCACACAGATGACGAACGGCAGTTTCGGTGACGCAAGATCCTTGCGCACATCGCGGATGAAATGGGCCATGGCATCGCTGTACGCCGCATATCCACCAGCTTTATCGCGCTGGGGATAGGTGCCGCCGTCAACCAGATCATTCCAGCCCTGCAGCCAGCCGAATCCGGCCAATTCATAGCCCTGTTTGGCATCGTACTCCGGCACCACGCGTTTGATGTCAGCCAGGACCGTTTTCACGTGATCGATCATCAGCCGGTAATACACGCCGGTTTCTTTCGCCTTCTCGGCCTTCATCGCTTCGATGTCCTTCCCTTGTTTCTGGAAGTTCGCGAGTTGCGTCTCATTGAACACGTACGGGCCAGCACTCGGCGAGCGGAAATCGGTGTTCAGGCTCTTGCCGCCCCAGGAGGTCTTGATGATCAGGATGCGACCGGGGACGTATTTCTGGATGGAGAGACCGAAGGTGAACTCCGGTCCGATCTTTGGTCCGCCACCCGCTGCGCCGAATCCGGCGGTCAGCTTCCCCGTCTGTTCCTGATCGGCGGTTCCCAGGCTGGAAATGAAGACCCGCTCGCACACTTTGGGCGAACCGTCGGCGTTCTGCATCTCGGCCAACATCGGCGCGGTGGCCGGATCCATGCCGATATGGGGGAAGGTGCTCACCTTCGCATGCCCCTGCATGTTCGACTGCCCGGCGAGGATGAAAACCTGGAGCGATTCGGCATGCGCCGTGGCGGTAAGCACGAGTAGCAGTAGGAGCGCGCAAGATTTCATAGTTGGTTGCCGTCTGTTGGGTAGTTGGCCAAGCACTGGGCAGGAGAATGGCGCGAGCGCAATGTCTGATGAACTGGTAGTCGCGTCAGCCCCATCCATTTCGGCCAATAGGTTGCCTTTTCAGGACAATACCTCAGGAACGCCTGAGATGACAGATCCCTGTGCAGCGACCCCGCCAACGCCTGCGCCCGGGACCGCCGGTTTCCAACCGGCGTGAGACGTTGGCGGACTGAGGGATGGCTGGGTAACGGTTGATGATCGCAGCGGATTCAGATCAGGGACGTCCGCCGTTCAGCGGACGCCCTCACGCCGGTTGAAAACCGGCGGTCCCGGGCGCAGGCGGTGGCGACATCACCGAGTTGCGCGAGATTGCTTCACGTCTGGCCGAGCTGGTGCTCGGCGCTCCTGGGTCACGCTTCCAGGCGCGCTTTGATCGTTGCTACCACTTCCGCGATCGGCAGGCGAACCTGCAGCGTGGTGTCGCGGTCGCGCAGGGTGACGGTGTCGGCCGTCAGCGTGTCGCCGTCCACCGTGATGCAGTAGGGCGTGCCTATTTCATCGTGCTTGGCGTAACGCTTGCCGATCGACGCTTTTTCGTCGTACTTGGCGTTCACGCCGGCCTTCAGCAGCGCCGCGATGATCTCGCGCGCCTTCTCCGGCATGCCGTCCTTCTTCACCAACGGCAACACGGCGCATTTGATCGGCGCGAGTTTCGGATGCAGCTTGAGCACCGTGCGAATTTCTTTTTCGCCGGTGGCGGTGGTGCGCTCTTCCTCGTGGTACGCATCGATCAGGAAACACAGCAGCGCGCGCGTCGCGCCGGCGGCCGGCTCGATCACGTAGGGCTTGTATTTCCACGGCTTGGCGCCGGTCTTGGGATCGGCCTTCTCCTGGTCGACATACTGCAGCGTCACGCCGCTGTGTTTCTCATGCTGCGTGAGGTCGTAGTCGGTGCGGCTGGCGATGCCTTCGAGTTCGCCCCAGCCCCAGGGGTATTTGTATTCCACGTCGTAGCAGTCGTCGGCGTAGAACGCCATCTCGTCCTTGGCGTGCTGACGGAAGACGAAGTCCTCGGGGTAGTTGGCGAAGCGGCGCCACCACGACATGCGCGCTTCCTTCCAGAAGCTCATCCATTCCTTCTGCGTGCCGGGTTCGCAGAAGAACTCCATCTCCATCTACTCGAACTCACAGGAACGGAAGATGAAGTGCTCGACGGTGACTTCGTTACGGAACGACTTGCCCATCTGCGCGATGCCGAAGGGCGGCTTGAGCCCGGCGGAGTCCATGACGTTCTTGAACTGCACGAACATCGCCTGCGCGGTTTCGGGGCGCAGGTAGGCGAGCGAGCCCTGCGAGAGCTGCTCCATCACCGCGCGGATGACGCGGGCACGATCGAGCGGCTCGATGGCGAGCGCTTTCTGCAGCGCGCCTTCATCGCACGCCTTGCCGAATTTCGCGCGCACAGCGGCGGCCATGTCCGAGGCCGCCGTCAGTTCGGCGACGGCGTTGGCGATATCGCCCATCTGGTCGACCGGGCCGAGGCTGGTACGGAACATCAGATTGAACTGCTTCTCTTCCGTTAAAAACGCCGAGCCGAACGTCGGTGACACGTAACCACGCCACGGCCACGTCTTCGTCGGCGCAATCGCGCCCTTGGGAAAGAACCCGACTTCGCTGGCGCTAATGGCGCGCACGCCGCTCAGCACGTTGCCATCGCGTTCCATGACGATGCCGAAGTTCTTCTCAATCTGGTCGGCCCAATCTTTCGCCACACCCTTGTCCGGGCAGGTGATCGGCAGTTCGGCTCCGACGGCGGGACGCGGTGCCTTGTCGGCGCGAAAACGTTCCTTCGACACTTTGCAGTCGACCAGCGGATCACTGAACCCAGCCGCGTGGCCGGAGGCGCGCCAGACGTTCGGATGCATGATGATGGAGGCATCGATGCCGACCACGTTCTCACGCGTGGTGACCATGTCCTTCCACCACTCGCCCATCAGATTGCGCTTCAACTCGGCGCCGAGGGGGCCGTAGTCGTAAGCGCTCTTCAGACCGCCGTAGATCTCCGACGACTGGAAGACGAAGCCACGCTGTTTGCACAGCGCGACGAGCTTCTTCATCACGTCGGCGGGACGCTTGGCGACAGAAACGGCGGGAGCGGCATCAGACATGGGGTAAACCTCGGAAGGGGGCGCAGGTTAGGTCCGAAGTCGGGGGGGCAAGAGGCGGGGACGGGCGTTCGCCCGCCTGGCTACCGACCACAGGCTACAGGCCACAGGTCTGACAACGTCAACTCACATAACAATCCTGTAGCCTGTAGTCTGTGGTCGGTAGCCAGTGGCAATCTCTACGACCTCGTCAGTACGCCCTCATACAACTCCAACTCCTCCATCTGGTCATAGAAGCGGTCGAGAATGCGCTCCAGGTCGCTGATGCGCAATTTGAGCAGCGCCATGGCTTCCTCGTCCAACGGTTCCAGGAAACGGTCGGCACCAGCAACGAAGCCGCAGGCACGCACCAGGCAGCGCGACACATGCACCAGGGCGACGGTCTCCTGAAAACCGTCGGCACGCAGCGGTTGCTGATGGTAGCGGATGCAGGCGGTGATCAGCGGCGGCAGCCGCCAGTAGCTGGCCAGCAGCGTGCCGAGGGCCACCTGGTCAGCGCCGAGTTCTTCGCGCAGCAGGCGGTTGATCGAGGTACGTTCGCCGTCGAGACGTGCGACGGCGCGCGCATATTCCTCGCTGAAATGCGCCATGGCGACGATGGTACCCAGGTCATGCAGCAGACCGGCGGCGTGTAGCGTCTCTTCGTCGGATTTCGCTGCGAGGGTCGGGGTGCAGTAGTCGGCCAGGACGCGGGTCATGTTGGCGCAGGCATTCGCCAACGACCAGCAGCCGGCCAGATCGCGGCGCAGGCCGTCGGGGATGGGCAGCGAATCCCGCACCAGACCATGCACCGAGCCCAGCCCCAGGTGGCTCATGGCGTTGGTCAGCTGGGTGATGTCGCTGGTCGAGGTGCTGTTGGCCTGCCCCAGCACCTGGGCGGTCAGCATCGGATCGGCACTGATCAGCGCCACCAGCACCGACAGCGGCGCCGAGCCTTCTTCGACCAGCCGATCGATCTTGTCGCGACTGCTGGGGAACCCCAGGCACGAGACCGTCAGCATGCGCGCAGCGATGGTCGGCAGCGGCAGGCTCATAGCCGTTTCACCATCACGCGTTCGACGATGTACTGCAGGCTCACCATCAGCGGCACGTGGCGTACACGGCTGAAACGCTCGTGCAGTTTCTTGATGCTGTCGAGGTAGGCCTCCTGGCTTGGCCCTGGGAGCGGATGGCCTTGGACGTGGATGCGTTTGATGCCGCGCGCCATCAGCTTGGTGATGAGGCCGTCGGACAACACCGTGCCACGCGCACACAGCGCTACCTTGCTCGGCAGCACGACGTGACGCGCCAACACCATCCCGGCGGCGGCCTGCGTGATCAGGATGCGTTGTTCGTCAGTGGGCGGCATCAGAACGGAACTTAGCTCATGGCGTGCCAGGAGGGAGGGGGGAACGGGCTAAGAGCAAAGAGCGAAGAACAAAGAGCAGGGGCTAGGGGTTAGGGGCTAGGGTCGTGGGCGAACGCGCACCGTGAATATTCGCGGCATCATGACGACATCAAAATGCACCGGCATCGTCGTATCACCACTAGCCCCTAGCCCCTAGCCCCTAGCCCCTGCTCTTCCCCCCACTGGCACGCTCCGCGCCCTTATCCCCAGGAACGCTGGTGACGATGTGGGCCATGCCCAATCCTGCATCGCCCAGTGTCGAGGAACGCGACGATGCTGGTCCGCCTGCTGCTCCTGATCCTGCTGTTGCCCTTGCCGTTGATCCCAGCGGAGGCGCCCTCCGCTGTACCTGCTGCGCCAACGGTGCCCACGGCCACGCAGCCCGCGGCGCCGGCTCCCGCACCCGTGTTCAGCGATGCGGAATGGCAGCGCTCACAAAGCGGTCCTGCCGCGGCGCCACCCGAGGGCAGCGGCGTGGTCGGCAAGGCCGCGGTCGGCCTGCTGGTGTCGCTCATGGCGATCGCCGTGGTCGCGGCCGGCTTGGCCTATGCGGCGCGCAAGTTCGGCATGCGGCGGGTGCTGCCTGGTCGTGGCCGTCACCTGACGGTGATCGAGACCGTGCCACTGGGCTTCAAACGTTCGGTCAGTTTGCTGCGCATCGGCGATCAGGTGCTGGTGGTCGGCCAAGGAGAACACGACCTCAGCCACCTGGCGACGCTGCCGGCGAGCATCCTGGATGAGCCATCCAGCCGGCCAGTGCCGGTGGAGGCCCAAGCCGTCCACCCGCCACCTGCACCAACCACGCCGCCGCCGTCGTCGGCGTTTCGTGCCGTCCTCGACAGCCTCAGCGGGCGGCGTCTGTGAGATTTTTCCGCAGCAGTCTGCGCGCCGTGTTGGCTTGGTGCCTGCTAATAGCGTTGAGCGCTGGCGAGGCGCCGATCCCACCAGCGTTGGTGACGCCGAGCGGAACTGAAACCACCGCGCCGACTCCCACGGTCGGTGGCAAGGATGCGACGCTGAAGACCCCGGCCCAGGTCAACGTCGGCGGTCTGGTAGTGTCGATCGATCAACCGCAAGGCACCAGCGGCTGGAGCAGCGCGGTGTCGCTCCTGTTGCTGATCAGCGTGCTCGCCGTGGCGCCATCGTTCCTGATGATGGTGACCAGTTTCACGCGCATCATCATCGTGCTCGGCTTTCTTCGTCGCGCGCTCGGCACGCAGACCTTGCCACCTAATCAGGTGATGGTCGGACTCGCGCTGTTTCTCACCTTATTCATCATGGCCCCGACCATCAATCGCATCAACAGCGAGGCGGTCCAGCCGTTCATGAGCGAGCAGATCTCGCAGCAGGTCGCGCTCGACAACGCCAAGGCCGCGGTGAAGGACTTCATGCTCAAACACACGCGCAAGAACGACCTCGCACTGTTCATCCGCCTGGCCAAAGAGGAGCGCCCGCAGACCGCGGCCGATGTCAGCTTCACCACCTTGGTCCCGGCGTTCATCACCAGTGAACTGAAGACCGCCTTCCAGATGGGCTTCATCATCTTCCTGCCGTTCCTGGTCATCGATCTGGTGATCAGCGCGGTGTTGATGGCACTCGGCATGATGATGTTGCCGCCGGTGGTCGTCTCACTCCCATTCAAGATACTCGTGTTCGTACTCGTCGATGGCTGGGTGCTGCTGATGCAGGGTTTGGTGGCGTCGTATGGATAGCGTCGCCTGCCCCTCATCCCGACGTCGCCGCTACGCGGCTCGCCTGCTGCGCAGGTCGCGGCTACGCCGCGATCGTGCTGAGGCGACCCCGGCGAGGCCGGGGCATCCCGCTGCGCGGGACCAGGCTTGTCCCCGCTCACGCGCGCAGGCGCGCTCGGGGGATTGTTGTTCGCGAGCGCTGCCCGCTACGCCCGCCAGGGGCTCAGCCGCCCCTGGACCCGCACGGTTGTTTTCGCTCACCGGAGTTGTCCATGGCTGATGACGTCTTCATGGAAGCCCTGCGCAAGATGCTCTACCTGAGCACGCTGTTGTCCCTGCCCGTGCTCGGTACGGCGCTCATCGTCGGCTTGGTCATCGGCCTGCTGCAGGCGATCACCTCGATTCAGGAACAGACCCTGTCGTTTGTGCCCAAGCTCATCGCCATCGTCATCACCTTCATCGTGGTCGGACCGTGGATGTTGCGCCTGATCAACCAGTACACCGCGGAAATTTTCGCGGGGCTGCCGAAGTATGGGGCGTTATGACTACTACGGTGCGAGGTGCGGGGTGCGGCGTGCGGCGTCGAGACGGTTACCTAACACGCGCAGCCAAACACTGCGGACGCAAGACCTAGCAAGCACCGCTGTCCAACGCCGC
>JANPLC010000222.1:0-13694 GCA_031426335.1 Planctomycetota bacterium | reverse complement strand
GACTGGTTGCTGTGGTGGGGAACCTTCCAGCGGGTGCCTGGGGCTCGGCTGCATGTGTGGCGGTGTTCCCCCTCCGGGCTCAATGTCGGAGAGGCGTTGCTGGTGATGACGGTCGAGGATGCGCAACGGATGCGGCTCGATGATCACGCTACCGCACTCGCCTATCTCACTGGCCGCTTTGGGCCTGGTCGTTTCCGGCTGACGCCGCGCAGCGATCAGGGCACCAAGCTGCCCGGCACCCAATCGCTGGTCGCCATCATTGATGAGGACACTCCCATGCAGGTCACCATGAATCCCACTGCTGCCGCTCCTATGTTGGCACCCGCTGGGGCCATTGATCGTGAGACGGCGATCGAGATCGAACGTATGCGAATCACGGCGGAGATCGAGCGTGAGCGCGAAACCCGCCGTGAGCGGCAGCGTGATGTGCGGGAGGAACGTCGCAGAGAGAAGGAAGTCGACCGCGAGCGTCGGCGCGACGAAGATCGCAAGCGTCGTGATGAGGACGAACGCCGGCGAGCTGACCGGGAACTTCAGATGCACACGCTGATGGTGCAGATGCTGAAGGAGGTGGCTGGCGGACGCGCAGGCAGTGGCAAGGAAGATGCGTTCATGGCCGCTATACTCGCCAAGGTCGGGCAGCCTGATCCGTTGGTGCTCAAGCTGCTCGACACCCATGGCAAACGGGAAGAGATGACCGACTTCTTCAAGGTCCAGGCCGAGAGCATGCGCATGGCGTCGACGCTCCAGACCGACTCCCTCAAACAGGTGATGGTGGCGAGCCAGGAGGTGCAGGGGCAACTCATGCGTCAGGCGGCCGAGGTTGCGGCGCAGCGTGATGGTGGCGACGGGTGGGCTGGCATCGGTTCGGTTCTGTCAGCCACGGCCAGCATCGTTGCCGCGCTTCGCAGCGGTACTCCCAGCGGTTCGCCCACCGTTCCGTTGCCGGTTTCTCCGGTGACAACGGTGGAGAGACGGCCTGCCATTGCCATGCAGCGACCACGGCCAGCAATCACAGCCGCGCTGGCAGCACCAACCAGACAGTCCGATCCCGTTGGCGAGAGCCTACGTCAGGTGCGCGCCGTTCATCGGGGCGGTCAGGCCGAAGACGACACCGCACTACGTCAGATCGTCGCCGCCCTACCGTCTGCCCTGAGCCGGGCGATCCGTGCGGGTGACGTGGCCTCAATCCAGCGTGAGGTGATGCCCGCCGTTCAGGTGGATCCGACGTTGGGAGAGTGGTTGAGCCAACCAGGGGTTGGCGACTGGCTCACGTCTTACTTGCAGCGACTGCGCGTGGAGCTGGGAGGTGATGTGGATGCTTTCGAGACATCGGCCTCGTCCACCCCAAAGCAGCAGGAACCCTCTGAAGATTCCATCGTATGAGCGAGGGCACTCTCTGAGACATCTCACGTCATGTTCGACGAACGCGACGCTCGTTTCGCTACTGACATCAGTTCAGCACGACTTGTCTGCACAGGTAGAGCACTCACCACGCGGTTGGTAGTCCGTCGGGTTTCCTCGTCCATCAAGCACGACGCGACAGCACCGCTCAATGTCTATGCGCATGCGTTCACGGCCACGCCGCAGTCGGGCTTTCAGGGCCGGCAGACCGATGCCCAGGCGCTTCGCTGCATCGGGGCCGGTCATCCCATCGAGGTCGACGAGTTGGATCACCGATCGGATGGATTCCGGCTGAGCTGCTAGCAGCGCGGCGACGAATCGCGCAATCTCGGAGCAGGCAGAGGCATCAGCCTCGTCAGCCGAATCAGTCTGATCGGCATGGTCCCTGAGAACGACACCCTGCTTCCGGCGTTGATGGTCGATCAACACATGACGGGCAATGCGCATCACCCATGGACCCAAGCGGTCGCGATTGGTGAGTGACGGCAGCCCCCGGCTCACTCGGATGAAAACTTCCTGGGTAAGATCATCAGCAGTAGCTCCATCGCGGCCAAGGCGCCGGTGCAGGTATCCCCGCACCGGCGCTTCGACCTGACGCCAAGCCATTTCTGAATCTGGAATTACTTCAGGCAACATGATTGGATCGCACCAGCCGACGGACAACAGGCTTGCTGCGCCTGCCGATTGGCACTGGGGATGGTCGCTTCGTCGTCGTTGGTCACGAATATCTCCCAGCGATGGCCGGATGGATCTACTGTCCACACTTTGTCCTGCTCTGCGTAGCAGCAAGTAACGGCATCCTCAACCTGTGCAGGCAGATTTGCCGCCCGCAAACGTTCAACCATAGCGATGACGGCCTGTGAACTTTTCACTTGGATTCCAAAGTGCTGAACCTGGCTGATTGCTGTCACCGTCGTCTCCTGATTCAGACTCAGGTTCACCGAGGGGTCTGCTGGTGTGAACCGGGCATAATCAGCACGACGTTTGTTCGGCTCGATGCCAAAGAGGATGCGGTAGAAGGCGATGCTTGCCGCAAGATCAGTGGCGCCGAGCGCAATGTGCACGCGGTTCTCGCCTGGAAAGTTAGTAACGGGGGTGGCCATGATGTGCTCCTTTGCCTATTAGACGGGTCGCCCATCAATAGGATGCACCCTATCTCGATACGATACCGCGCAGCAGCACAGGCTTGACGGCAATCAGGACATCGTATCGTCTTTCTACGATGACTGCTCAGGCCACTATTTCGTCGGACGGCTGTTGTGCACCACCCCGGCGCAGCGGGGTCAATAAACAGGCCAAGCACTCGATTCAGGAACTGGCTGATTTGGCGAAGGCGGTCGGACATCCGGCACGCGTTCAAATTCTGCGACTGCTGCTGGAACGTGACACCTGCGTTGCCGGCGAAATCGTCGAACAGTTGCCGCTGGCGCAGTCGACGGTCTCGCAGCACCTGAAGGTACTTCGCGAAGCGGGTCTTATCACCGGCTGCGAGGATGGATCGCGCATCTGTTATTGTGTTGATCCGAAGGCGATCGCCCGCCTCAAGGAGTTGGTTACGGGCCTCTGATGTTCATTTCTTCACGGTAAACATATCGTCTTTTTACGATAACTATTCACCGATCACCCTGATCAAGGATCTTGTCATGACCATTCGCATCGGCATCAACGGCTTCGGTCGCATGGGGCGACTCGCCCTACGCGCTGCCTGGACTTGGCCAGATTTTGAATTTGTCCATATCAACGAAACCAAGGGTGGCCCAGAAACAGCCGCACATCTGCTGACATTCGACTCGGTTCATGGTCGGTGGAATCACCAAGTGACCTCAGACGAGAAGTCGATCTCGATCGACGGGAAACGCCTGACGTTCACCGAAAAATCGGCACCTGGTGACGTGCCATGGAAAGACCTGGGCGTCGACATCGTGCTCGAATGCTCGGGAAAGTTCAGAACTCCTGAAACGCTCCAGCCGTATTTCGATCGCGGGGTGCGCAAAGTCATCGTGGCCGCGCCGGTCAAAGATGGAGCGCTCAACGTGGTCGTTGGCGTCAATGATCATCAATACCGTCCAAGCGAGCACCATCTACTGACCGCCGCCTCGTGCACCACCAACTGCTTGGCGCCGGTGGTCAAGGTCATCCATGAAGGTCTGGGGATTCGCCACGGCTTGATCACCACCATCCACGACATCACCAACACTCAAACCGTGGTCGATGCTCCGCACAAAGATCTGCGCCGCGCACGGGCCAATAGCATGTCTCTCATTCCGACGACGACGGGATCCGCGACGGCAATCACACTCATCTATCCAGAATTGAAGGGGAAGTTGAACGGCTTGGCTGTCCGCGTTCCGCTGCTCAATGCGTCGCTGACCGATTGCGTGTTCGAGGTCGCACGCCCCACCACGGTGGAAGAGGTCAACGGCATGCTGAGGGCCGCCGCCGAAGGCGGATTGAAGGGTGTTCTCGGCTATGAAGAACTGCCGTTGGTGTCGGTCGATTACAAGGACGACACCCGTTCATCGATCATCGATGCGCTTTCGACCATGGTTATCGATGGCACCTGCGTCAAAATTCTCGCCTGGTACGACAACGAAATTGGCTACGTTAACCGCATGGCGGAACTGGCGCGAATCGTTGCTCGCAGCCTGACGTGACCTGATGCACAAGTTGCGCAACTACACGCTGGTGACAGCGGTCTACTGGAGCTTCACGCTGACCGATGGCGCGTTGCGCATGCTCGTTTTGCTGCACTTTCACGCACTTGGGTATAGTCCGATCCAGCTCGCCTTCCTGTTCCTGTTCTACGAATTTTTCGGCATCGTCACCAATCTCGTCGGCGGCTGGGTCGGCTCCCGCCTCGGATTGACGGTCACGCTGTGGGCTGGCACCGCGCTTCAGATCGTCGCGCTCCTGATGTTGGTGGGACTCGATCCGCACTGGAGCGTTGCGCTGTCCACCGCCTATGTGATGGCGGCGCAAGCACTCTCCGGTATCGCTAAGGATCTCACCAAGATGAGTTCCAAAAGCGCGATCAAATTCTTGGTTCCGGACAATCAACAGTCATCGCTATTCAAGTGGGTAGCGCTGTTGACCGGCTCCAAGAATGCCTTGAAGGGCGTGGGCTTTTTCCTGGGCGGTTTGTTGTTGGGCGTTTTGGGATTCGACGCGGCTCTCATAGCGATGGCCATCGGCCTAGCAGTGATCCTGGTGGGGGCGATAATCCTATTGCCCCGCGACATCGGCAAGGCGAAGAAAAAGAAGTCGTTCGCCTCCATCTTTGCCAAGAGTCGAGACATCAACGTGCTGTCGGCAGCGCGCTTTTTCCTCTTTGGCGCACGTGACATCTGGTTCGTCGTGGCGGTGCCGATCTTTTTGTCGGTCACGCTGGGATGGGGATTCACCCAGGTCGGCACCTTTCTCGCACTGTGGATCATCGGTTATGGCATCGTGCAATCGATTGCTCCGACCCTGATCAGCCGTTGGACATCTGGGAAGGCACCTAGCGGCAGCGCAGCAACGGTCTTGGCATTCGCGCTAGCCGGTGCGATGGCGCTCATCCCGCTCGGGCTCCTCATGAATCTCCCCGCCAACCTCGTGGTGTTGATCGGACTTGGTCTGTTTGGTGTGGTTTTCGCCATCAACTCATCGGTCCACTCGTACTTGGTCCTGGCTTATTCACATGGTGACGAGGTCGCGACCAATGTGGGCTTCTATTACATGGCCAACGCGGGAGGCCGCTTGGTCGGGACGCTGCTGTCAGGAATCGTTTATCAGATAGCTGGATTATCCGGCTGCCTGTGGGCCTCGGTGGCGTTCGCCGTTCTCGCGGGATTCCTGTCCTTGGGCTTACCACGCGCAGGCGGTGATCTCCGTCTTGCAGACATGAAGACGGATGGCGGCGGCTCTGACTGAGTGACATTTTTTTTCGCTGTGTTTCGACCGTGTCTGTAAACTTAACGTGTCGGGAATATTCATGAAGCAGGCGATCTGGCTGGCGATTTTGCTAGGATTCATCTTGGTCATTACCTGGTGTTCGACACGCTCTCCGCCTCCATCTCCGGTCGCATTTCAACGTATCGTCAATGAATTGACGTTGTCATTGAAGCCTGAAGGCGCGCTGACATCGCAGTATTCAGGCATCACCTCGGATCACACGCAGGCGGAAGCGTCCTGGATGGTTCAGACAGACCTTTCCTGGAACGACTACATCGCACGGTCAAGGCAAGCGATGGCTGCTTATGAGGACCGGATGCTCAGTGACGATGTGATGGCCTTCACTCGAACAACAACCGGCGATCAGATCATCGTCACCCTTCAACGCATCGCCACAACGCCGGAGACACGCATTCGCGTTACGGTAGTGGGGCGTCCAAATTGACGTTGCGTGAACCGACGATTCTCAATGCGTGCATGAGCATGAGGCACAATTTCATCCGACGACGCGATCACGATCATCGTGCCATAGACATTAAGTGCGGCCTATTGACGCTGCGATTTGCAGGGGCCTTGTGTTAGCCGCTGACATGACTTGTCGCACCCATTTCGTTTCTATGAGAAATGAGCGGTAAGCCATCGGATGTGTGACCGATATGTGAGGTTTACACCTCGCAGTCACGATTGCTGGAACGGAAGTTTCGGAATTCCCTCACCGGATTGCTCCATTTCACAGACGAAGCTGGTGGCTCGTCTCCGGCATGGTTATGGCTCACGTGAACATGACCATGTCGTTTAGCCAGCCGCCCATGCAACGCACTCGCAAGAAGCGCCTCGTCATCGTCGGTGGCGTCGCTGGCGGAGCCAGTGCTGCTGCACGGGCGCGCCGGTTGTGCGAAGACTGCGACATCATCCTGCTCGAACGCGGTCCCCACGTGTCATTTGCCAATTGCGGACTGCCCTATTTCGTGGGCGGCGAAATCCTCGCACACGATCACCTGTTGGTACAGACGCCCGAAAGCCTGAAGGCACGCTTCAATCTGGATGTACGGGTCAAAGCCGAGGTCGTCAGCATCGATCGTGCGGCACGAACGATCCAGGTGCGGGAACGGGACACTGGTCGCGAGTATGTGGAGTCCTACGACGCCTTGATCCTGTCCACCGGCGCTTCGCCTCTCAAACCGCCCATTTCCGGCATAGAGCACGCTCGCCATTTCGTTCTGCGGGACATCCCTGATGTGGATGCGATCACGTCATGGTCGTATACCTGTACGCATGGCCGGGTGGTCATCGTCGGGGGCGGGTATGTCGGCCTCGAAATGGCGGAGCAATTGCGGCGACGGGGTTATGCCGTGACGGTCGTTGAAGCCCTGTGCCAGGTCATGGCGCCTTTCGACCCGGAGATGGCCGCGTGGCTGCATGCGGAGTTGCGCGCCAACCACGTTGCGGTCCACCTCAATGATCCCGTGATGTCATTTGAGCGACCAACAGACCATGAACCCGCCGATGCCTCCATCGTAGTGCTGAAGAGTGGCGAGCGTGTACCCGCTGATGCCGTCATTCTTGGACTTGGAGTGAAACCGGACGCGTCACTGGCCAAGGCCGCCGGGCTTGAGATCGGATCGCTTGGCGGCATCCGCGTTGACGAACACCTCCGCACCAGTGACCCCCACATCTGGGCGGTCGGTGATGTGATTGAAGTCCGTGATGGCGTCACCGGGAAGTGGGCGTTGATTCCGCTCGCTGGACCGGCAAATCGCCAGGGTCGCATTGCCGCTGACAACATTCTCGGTCAACCAGCGCGTTATGAACATACCTGGGGAACCGCGATCTTGAGGTTGTTCGCCCTCACCGCCGCCTGTACGGGGGCGAACGAGAAATCGCTTCGGCGTGCGGGCATTCCCTTCGTAGCGCTCCACCTGCATCCTGGATCCCACGCAGGTTACTATCCTGGTGCGCAGCCCATCGCTCTGAAAATCCTCTTCGCGCCCGAAACGGGCACGCTGCTCGGCGCCCAGGCCGTCGGCCATGAGGGCGTGGACAAACGCATCGATGTGCTGGCCACGGCGCTCGCGGGCAAAATGACGGTCCACGATCTGGCTGAGATTGAACTCGCCTACGCACCGCCGTATGGCTCGGCGAAGGATCCGATCAATCTGGCCGGCATGGCGGCGCAGAATGTGCTGAGCGGAGCGGTGACCCTCATCCAATGGCATGAGATGGCAGCGCTTGATCCGACGACCACGCTGATTCTGGATGTTCGCCGCCTGGATGAGCGGGCGGCCGGTTTCATCCCCGCTTCTGTGCACATCCCCTTGGATGAATTGCGGCAGCGCCTCGGTGATCTGCCGCGCGATCAGGAGATCATCACGTGCTGTCAAAGCGGTCAGCGGTCCTACATCGCGGCGTGTCTGTTGCGCCAGAATGGTTTTCAAGTGCGCAACCTCACGGGTGGGTATCGCACCTGGCACGCAGTTCAGACCGACCAGATAGAGCCGCCTCTCCACGCGAATCCTCTCCAGCCACCAACCATGAAAGCGAACACACCATGAAAAGCATCCAAGTCTATGACCCGCCCCTCTGCTGTGCGACCGGTGTCTGCGGTACCGGCATTGACCCGGACCTTGTCAATCTATCCACCATGCTGACACGACTCGGCAAGCACGGCATCGCGGTCGAGCGCTTTAACCTTGGCCAGAAGCCGACGGCCTTCGCAGAGAACCCGGTGGTCAAGGCATTGCTCGAATCAGAAGGGAAACGTGCCTTGCCGCTCGTTATCGTGGACGGGAAGGTTCAGGTCCAGGGCCGCTACCCCAACGCGGAAGAACGCTCAGCCATGGTGCGCGAGGCACTGGGCAACAAGGCTGAGGTGCTCTCGTGAAGCTGGCTGACTATCAGCCAGATCCCGCAACCACGACGCGCTTCCTGTTCTTCACCGGCAAGGGTGGCGTAGGAAAAACGTCGCTGTCCTGCGCGACTGCGTTGACATTGGTCGAGGCCGGCAAGCGCGTGTTGCTGGTGAGCACCGATCCGGCCTCCAACCTGGATGAGGTGCTGGAGACAACGCTCATCGGCACACCAACGGCTGTTCCCGGTGCACCGGGCCTCAAGGCGATCAACATCAACCCCGTCGCCGCAGCCGCAGCGTATCGCGAACGCCTGATCGGTCCGATGCGCGGCGTGCTGCCGGAGTCGGCGCTGCAAAGCATGGAGGAGCAACTGTCGGGATCGTGCACCGTCGAAATCGCGGCATTCGATGAGTTCTCAGGGCTCATCGGTAATTCCGCCATGACTAAGGACTACGACCACGTCATCTTCGATACTGCGCCAACCGGTCACACGCTGCGCCTGATGAGTCTGGCGAAAGCGTGGGATCAATTCTTGGACAAGAACACCAGCGGTACGTCCTGCCTTGGTCCGCTCGCTGGTCTGGAAAAGCAGCGCAGCATTTACGAAGCCACGGTCAAGATCCTGGCCGATGCGTCAGCCACGACCCTCGTGCTGGTGAGTCGACCGCAACGGGCGGCCCTACGTGAAGCCGAGCGTACGTCGAAGGAGCTGCGCGCGTTGGGCATGAACAACCAGTGCCTGGTCATCAATGGCATTTTCACCACGACGTGTCCTGACGATGTGACAGCGCAGGCGATGCAGCAGCGTGGATTGTCCGCGTTGATCTCGTCGAGCGACTTCATCGGCAGTCTGCCGAGTTTCGCCGTTCCGCTACGGTCGATCAACATTCTTGGCCTCGGTGGACTACGGGTGTTGTTGGGTGGCGGGGCTGAAGTCGCACCTGCTGCGCTACCAAAAGAACGCTGGACGCCACCGGACATGGAAAGTCTGGAAACACTGGTGGCGACCATCGAACAGCAGGGTCACGGTGTCATCATGACCATGGGCAAAGGTGGCGTGGGAAAAACCACCGTTGCCGCCGCCATCGCCGTCATGCTGGCACGGCGTGGCCATAAGGTGCACCTCAGTACCACCGATCCCGCAGCGCATGTGGCGCAGACGTTGGCGGGACAAGTCGAGGGGCTCACCCTCAGCAAGATTGATCCCGCCGTGGAAACGGCCACCTATCAAGCGGATGTCATGCGTGCGCAAGGTCCGGCGATGGACGAGGCCGGCCGCGCCTTGCTGGAGGAGGATCTGCGTTCGCCCTGCACCGAGGAGATCGCTGTCTTCCGCGCTTTTGCCCGCGAAGTGGGCCAGGGGAGCAACCGCTTTGTCGTACTCGATACCGCACCAACCGGGCACACCTTGCTGCTGCTGGACGCCAGCCAGTCGTACCAGCGTGAACTGGAGCGGCAGGCACGTACGACGCAGCCGGAAGAAGTGCTGCGACTTTTGGAGCGCCTCCGTGACCCCGCCTTCACGCACATCCTGCTCATCACCTTACCCGAGGCGACGCCGGTGCATGAGGCGGCAGCCTTGCAGGAAGACCTGCGCCGTGCCCACATCGAGCCCTTCGCCTGGATCATCAATTCGAGCCTGCTGCATAGCGGAACCTGCGATCCACTGCTGCAACGTCGAGAAGTGACGGAGCATCGCTACCTGCGCGAAGTCGTCGAAAAGCAGGCTGCGCGCACCGCGTGGTTGCCGTGGCAGGCAGAGGAGCCCATTGGCCCGGATGCTCTGGCCCGCCTTGCCGCCGCCAGTCTCCAGAGCGCACTGTCCTAAACGCTTCATCACCCGATCGGAAAACGTCGTCATGGAACAGCTAGTCACCAAACCTGCGTCGCCGCCAAATTTCACCAAGCCTTGGAATGGCATCCCGCGTGAATCGATTTCGTGGAATCCGACCGTCAACGCCGCTGCGTGCATTGGCTGTGGTACCTGCGTGACGACGTGTGGTCGTCAGGTCTACAAGTTCGACTTCGCACAGAAGCAGTCCGTCGTCGTCAATCCCACCCATTGCATGGTTGGCTGTTCGACCTGCGGTAACCTGTGTCCGACCCATGCGATCAGCTTTCCTGATCCCGCCGACGTCCAGGCGGCTTTGGCGCGACCGGACGTACATCAGCAGATCGAGGATAAGCTGCTGGCACGGAAAGACGAATTG
Source organism: Planctomycetota bacterium (assembly GCA_031426335.1). GTDB lineage: Bacteria > Planctomycetota > UBA11346 > UBA11346 > UBA11346 > BOG-1363. The sequence continues at coordinate 3,298 of JANPLC010000222.1, read as the reverse complement.
GCAGTCAGTAACCTGCTGCCCCACGCAGACCGGATGGTGCGCTTGGCCATCGACAAAATCGTTCCGTACGGCGAGCGCATCCGGGTGTTCACCTGCCGTGGCGTCACGCTTCCAGAAGATTGCATGTGCCAGTTTGCCGCCGGTGATTACCTGGAGATCTGGGTGCCGGGAACGAATTGGCTGTCGCGCGCCTATTCCATCGGCAACGCTCCGCGTGAGGACGGCAGTCTGGAAATCCAGGTGCACCGTGTTCCTGGCGGACGATTCAGCACCTGGGCCTTTGAGCATGCCAAGGTCGGTGACGTGGTCACAGCGCGCGGGCCGATCGGCCACTTCAGGCTGCGCTCGGCGTTGGAGACCCCGTTGCTTTTTGTTGCACGCGGCACCGGGTTTGCGCCCCTCAAGGCCATGATTGAGCAGGTGCTCAGCATTGATCCCAGCCGCGACATCATCTTGTACTGGGGCGTCACGGACTCGTCCGACTTCTATCAGCTCGACCTCATCGAACGCTGGATCTCCAGAAACCCGCGTTTCCGTTGCCAGCTAACGGCGAGGACTATTCAGCCGGGATTTACCCCGCCGCAGGGTGCGGTTTTCACTCCGGGAACGGTCTACGGTGCACTGGCACAGCACACTGGCCTTCTCACCGATCGCGATGTGTATATGGCCGGACCGACGAAGACGGTCCAGGAATCACTCCGCACGCTCGCTGCACTCGGCGTAGCGCGTGATCGCGTTCTGGTGGATTCCTATGGCGGATGATGCGTTGGCCACGTTTGGCGTTCGCTCATGAACACGCCCAAGCTGACCTTCCATGTCGAGGCTCACCGTCGCGATGCGCACGGCAGCTTCGCTCTCTGCAAACATGCCGAGATCGCGCTCGACACGGATCTGGCGGGGAATCCGCAGGCATTCAATCCTGCCGAGCTGCTCCTGGCTGCGTTGTCCGCCTGCATGATCAAGGGTATCGAACGCGTAGCGCCGATGTTGAAATTCTCGCTGCGTGGCGTCAGCGTAACGGTGGATGGCGTGCGCCAGGATGTACCTCCGCGCATGGAATCCATCCACTACGAGATCGTGGTTGATACCGATGAAAACGACCACCGACTTGAACTGCTGCACGACAACGTGAAGAAGTTCGGCACCGTCTTCAATACCGTGGCTCCCGGCACGTCGCTCAGTGGCATTGTGCGTCGGAAACCAGTATCGGGATGACGCCACGACTCCACATTGACCTGACGCTGGTGCTCCCCGACGCACCCGACAGCGCTGACGCCTGTGTGCAACGACTCATGAAACTCGTCGCCGGGACACCCGGTGTGGAACTGGTGCATCTGGAGGGTGAGACCGCGTCCGCTGATCAGGTCGAACCTGGTGGTGTCTCCGCCAAGCCACGACTTTGCCTGCACTACGATCCCAAGCAGATCTCGATGGCAGGGCTGGAGGCCAAGGTGCGGGCAGTGGGCGCGGAGATCACGGCTCGGTACGGTCACGTGCTGTTGCCGTTCGACGCGATCGAAAGCGAAGATGCCGCGCTGCGCATCGAGGATGGCCTGCGCGCAGAACCGGGGGTGTTGGCGGCATCGGTGAATCTGGCCGCTCAGGTAGCCCGCGTTGAGTACGATCGCACACTGACCGCCGAAGATCGTGTGTCCGCTGCGCTGGGCCGCTTGCTTGGAGCCGGTCGTACCCCCCGACGAACCGGAGATAACACCCCGCGCCCTGGCTGGTACGCGAGGAACACGGAGTTTGCCTGGAGCCTTGCTGCTGGTGTTCTCCTCAGCGCGGCATGGCTGCTCGACCAATGGGCTGTACTGCCGCATCTGATCGTGGTCGCGTTGTACCTGTGCTCCTATGCCTTCGGAGCGTTCGATTTGATAAGCGACACCGCCGGCAGAATCCGACGGGGACGATTCACGTTCGATATCGATTTGCTGATGCTGCTGGCGGCAGTTGGCGCTGCGAGCATTGGGGCTTGGGCCGAAGGCGCGTTCCTGCTCTTCCTCTTCTCGCTCGCGCACGCCCTGGAGCACTATGGCTTGGCCCGCGCCCGTACGGCGATTTCGGCTTTAGCTGATCTCGCTCCACCGATGGGCCGCGTCCAGCGTGATGGCCGAGAGCGAGATGTTCCGGTGGGTGATATTGCCGTGGGTGAGATCGTCATCGTTCGCCCAGGAGAGCGCTTCGCGGTCGACGGAAAGGTTCGCGCCGGTCGCAGCACGGTGGACCAAGCGCCAATCACCGGCGAATCCGTCCCCGTCGACAAGGAACCCGGCGCGGAGGTATTCGCCGGCACCATCAACGGCGAAGGCTCGCTTGAAGTGGTGACCACACGGGCCGCAGGAGACCGTACCCTGGACCGCGTCGTGCGGCTGGTCACCGAGGCCCAGACCCTCAAGGCCCGCACGCAATTGTTCACCGAACGTTTCGAGCGCATCTTCGTCCCCATCGTGTTGGTTGCCGCCACCGTGGTGATCGTGGTCCCGCCGCTGCTGGGCGTGTGGACCTGGAGTGTGAGCTTCTATCGCGCGATGACGCTGCTGGTCGCGGCTTCGCCGTGTGCGGTGGCGATCGGAACACCCGCAACCGTGCTGGCCGGTATCGCCCAGGCAGCCCGGCGTGGCGTGCTCATCAAGGGTGGCGCGTACCTGGAAAGCCTCGGCACCATCCATGCCATCGCTTTCGACAAGACCGGAACACTGACCATCGGAAAACCCGAGGTCACCGATCTGCGGCCCGCGGAGGGCATCATGGAGGATGAGTTGCTGCGCATCGCGGCAGCAGTGGAGCGTCATTCGCAGCATCCGCTCGCCACCGCCATCGTCCGCCGTGCGCTCGCATCCCACCTCGTGCTGCCGGAGGCGGGCGAACTCCAAAGTTTCACCGCGCGGGGTGTGCGCTCACTGGTGGAAAACCAGATGGTCGAGATCGGAAGCCCACGTCTGTGGGAGAGCGGTAATGTCGTGTTGCCGTCCTCTGTCACCGAGGCTGTTGCCGGACTCCAACAGGCTGGACGCAGCGTAGTCGTCGTGCGGCATGGTGATCGTTGGCTCGGCGTCATCGGCATTGCAGATCGGCCCCGCGAGGGCACACGCGCGGTGCTCGACCAACTCCGTGGGTTGGGCATCAAACGCATCGTGATGTTGACGGGCGACAATCCCGGTGTTGGTGAAGCAGTTGGTCGAGAGGTCGGCGTCGACGAGGTGAAGGCCGGCCTGCTGCCCGAGGAAAAAGTTGCGGCCATTCGTGCAATGATGCAATCCTATGGAACGGTCGCGATGGTGGGCGACGGCGTGAA
>JANPLC010000221.1:0-7515 GCA_031426335.1 Planctomycetota bacterium | reverse complement strand
CCTGTTCCCACTCTGCCGAGTGCAACTCGGCGATCCCAGGAAACGTCCCCGGTGTACTGACGCTTATTTCGACGGGTGGAGTCACTTCCCGCGCAGGTCGTAACAGAGCAACCGCGCCGGCGTGCCGTCGGCACCCTTCTGGTTTTGGCAGAGATAGAGCAGGCCGTGCCACAAGACCGGCGGCGTCCAGCTTTCGCTCGCCTGGAACATCCACGCGCGGCTGAGTTCCTTGAAGCCAGTAGGCGAGAGGTCGTAACACAGCAGGTGGCCCTCTTCGCCCAGCGTCACGAACTTGCCTTCGGCATGCAGGAACTGGCCACGAAACGGCGACATCACCATCTTCCGTTCACGTCCACGTTGCAGCAGCACGTCCTCCCAACGCGGTTGTTCGTGCCAGAGAATCTTACCGGTCGCGAGTTCAATACATCCCATCTCCACATCCGGATGGTTGCGCCCAGGGAAACCGTAGAGGTGACCAGCGACATGGACCGGCGTCATGAAGTGGCAGCCAAAATCCACCGTGGTCCATGCCGTGGTTGGCTGCATATCCGCACCGATGGTCAGCAACGCGGCACCGGTCTGATAGCTGGTGGTGACCAACACTTGGTTGCCGATTACCAACGGACACGACGCATTCACCGACTCGTAGGACGTTGAGCGCCACGGGAAGCGGAAGTCCTTTACGCCCGTCGCCGGATCGATGCACAGCAGACCGCCGGTCGCTGGGCGGCTTTCTCCACCAGCAAAAACAAACACCCGGCGTTTGCCGTGAATGGTCGCCGGCACCGGGGAGGCGTAACTCGGTCCCCATTCGTCCTGCGTGGTCCACACCGTCGCACCGCTCGCACGATCGAGCGCGACGACGCACTCGCCGCCTGGGGCGCCGACGTTGATGATGATCTTGTCTCCCTCGACCAGCGGCGTGGTGCCGACGCCGAAAAAGTTCTGCGTCACTTTATAATCGCTGGTGAGGTCACGGCTCCAGCGCTGCGCGCCATCGGCCATCGCTAAGCACCGCAGCACGCCGAGCGAGTTGTAAGTGTAGAACTGATCGCCGTCGATCACTGGACTGGAACGCGGGCCGTTATTGTAGCCGTAGCGGTCTTCGTACTGCGTCGGGAACGCGCGGTGCCACAGCCGCGAACCGTTGGTGGCATCAAGGCATTCGATGACGTCTTCATCACCGACACGGTGCTGGTAGACCAACTTGCCGCCGACGATCGCCGGCGAGGCGTAGCCGGTTCCGCGCGGCAACGACCACAACAGCTTCGGACCCTTGGCATCCCACGTCAGGTTGAGCTTGGTCTCGCGCGTCACGCCGTTGTGGGTGGGACCGAGGAAGGCGCCCCATTCCTCGGTCACCGCCCCATCAGTAAGCGGCCCTGGAGCGGCCACCACCGTCGCATTCGGCAACTCGACGGCACCAGCGACAACACAGCACGCAAGGACAGAAACTGAGCGCCAGATCATGGCGGGATTATCTGGCCGGTAGGCAAAGACTGAACCGGAAACAACCCCCGCATGCCTTCTGAGGAGTGACTGTCCGAACTCCCGGATTAGAACGGAGCCGCATGGATCACGAACTCCACCCCCCGCACCGCATCAAACGCACGCGGCGCAATCAAAGCCATTGCCCATTCTGCCGGGCAAGAATCCCGAAAACGGCAAGCGGGGGGCGCAGGCAGAAAACGTGTTCTGGATGCGCCGCTGGAATCATCACAGGGGCAACTCCACCGTGTTGCGCCAAAGGCGAGGTCTGGCAATGGCGCGGGCAGTTCAGGTGCTTTATATGTGGAAGTGATGTCAGCCTCAATGACTCCCTGAAGGCGCCCACCAAGCCACCGGGTTAGGCCCTTCCCAGGATCCACTGACCCCATACAAACCGCCCCTCCGCAAATCGACCTGGAGAGGTGGCTGAGCGGTTGAAGGCACCGGTTTCGAAAACCGGCATTGGTGAAAATCAATCGGGGGTTCGAATCCCCCCCTCTCCGCCAAGCGTGACCACCGTGCGAACCCACGGTGGTCACTCCTTTTCTTGGGGTCGGCGCTGCGGGCCGGATATCTGGGCCGGTCTGCGGCCCTTTGGACTGCGAACCACCCCCATCCGGTCCTCCGCCACCAACCCCACCGCCATCCCCCGGCATGCGCAGCGGCCACCAGAAGACCATCCGCATCGGTTGGCCTTGGGCGAGGTGGATCTCGGAGAGAATGGTCGACAGGACGTGGTGCTGGAGCGCCACCGATTCCCGGTCGAGGTCCGTCAGCCGTTCCTTGAACTGGTTCAGCACATACTCCGCGCTCGTGGCCGCCATCCCAGCGGCTGAAATCTCGCCGTCGCAGGCGGCAATCTCTTGGTCGAGGCCGTCGACGGTCGTTTGGAGTTCCGCCAGCTTAGGCTTCACGGCTTTGCCCGCCGCATCACCGCCAAGAATGTACTCGACCAACTTGTCGATGTTCTTTTGCACCGCATCACGCTCTTTGATGAGTACCGTTTTGCGCTCGCGGGCAGGAGCTTCCAACGCACGCTGCTCGCGTCCGAGTTTTTCCAGGTGGGTCATCAAATCGCCATTTCCATGCACCGACCTCATGAGGACATCGATGGTCGCTTTCTCCCACGGTTCGGCGGCAAGGTCAGGAGCTTTGCAGCCCTTCGCCTTCAGACGGTTCGTGCAACGGAGGTAATACCGCGCCGATCCATCGCGACCGTAGGCAGTGCTGCCGGCCAGCATCGAACCGCACAGCCCACAGCGAGCGAGGCCCTTGAGCGGCCACACGCGATCCACGCGCGCACCCCCATTCAGAGCATTTGCGGCGTGACGCTGTGGTGATGAGCGCTCGCCCAAGGTTTTCTTGCACAACTCAAAAACAGATCGGTCGATCAGCACACCGATCAGAATATCATTCGTCAGCCAGCGCTGGAGGTTCTGTTTGTTCCAGCGTTGATTGCGCGTGTTGCCAACCGGCGAGGCCGGCACCTTCGCGAGGGCCATCCACTCCGCGACCTGCGCGAGCGAACCGCCATCAATGATGCGCCGCCATGCTTGCCGTGCGGTCGGTGCGTGGATGGGATCAGGAACCAGCTTCCGCTGCCCCTTGGTGCCTATCACCTGACAGCCCGCCGGAACATGCCCACCAGTCCAGAAGCCCTGGGATTTGCGATGGTTCACGCCGAGCTTCACGCGCTCCGCGATGGATTCGCGTTCCCACTGCGCCACCGCACCGAGCAGGGCGAGCATCAACCGGCCCATCGGAGTCGTGGTGTCGAGCTGTTCCATCACCGACACCAACGCGACACCGTGCTGGTCGAACAAATCCACGAGGTCCAACAGGTCGCGCAGACTGCGCGTCAGTCGGTCGAGCCGCCACACCACCACCGCTTTGATTTCGCCCGCCTTGATGGCCGCGATCACGCGGGCGATGCCCGGTCGCTTGAGGCTCTTGGCGGAGAAGCCGGCATCTTCGATGGGTTCCGGAGTCGGGAATCCACGCAGCTTGCTGAGCATGCCGCACGCTTCGCGCTGTGCGTCGAGCGATGCACCTTCGCGGGCTTGGTCTTCAGTGCTGACACGGGTGTAGATGACGTGTGGTTTCATGGGGTGCTCATTTCACCACGGAATCGGTAAAAAGGGTGCCGACCACCACCGCCATGCGCACAGCCGCATTTGGTGGAAGCGCGAAGGAATCACGTCCGATGTTCACGGAGGCTAGGACGAAGCCCGACGGCACCTCTGAGCAAACGCAGTAGCGCTTGAGGTAGGCACGACGGTCCTCCGTCTGCACCACGACGAGGCGGTTATGCTTGAGTGGCAGGCGATCATCGACCAGCACCGTCTGTCCGTCCCACACCACCGGGTGTCCGCTATCGCCTTGGATGCGTACCGCCCGCCAGTGCGAGCGGATGGGAATCGGCTGCCAGTCGTCCGGATCTTGCGAGGGCTCCGCCCAACCCGATCCCGCAGTGACCACCCCGATGATGGGGATGCTCATCACCACGTCCCCGCCCTCAAAGTCAGCGGCACGGGCTGCGCCGGTCATTTGGTTGGCGTCGGAGGTGATGCCTGCCGGTGCCTGATCCCGCGCCGGGGTGAAGCGCTGCGATTCGGGACGGTACCACTCGGGGGGATAGGCTCCGGTGGTCAGCCACTCCACCCGGATGCCCAACAGATTCGCCAAGTTCGGCAGGTGCTTGAACCCACCGCCACGCATGATCGTCATGTAGCGCTGACTCGGAAGTCCAAGTGCATCACAGACTTGTGCTTTCGTCATGCCCTTCGCGAGACGGGCAACTTCCAGACGTTCGGGGAGGCCGGGAAAGGAGCGGGGCATGGTGATCCGTGACAATGTGGGTTTGTTGGATGCTCTATGTAGACATAATGTGTTTTTTATGTGTTATTGCAAGTTATTTGTTGCGGACAATTCAGACCCATTAGAACAGCCGCATTATGACTGCCATTTTCGACCTGCGCGAACTGCGTTTGTCCAAGGGACTGCCCCAGGACATCATCGGAAACCGGAAAAACATCGGAGAAATCGAAAAAGGGCTGAAAATGCCCGGCCCTAAGCTCACACGCCGGATGGCGACAGCGCTGGGCGTGACCACGGAAGCGGTGTTCGCCGCGTGTGCGGAATCGCGGCGAAGAGCGGGCCGGAGCGTGGTGGAAGCGGGCTCAGCAGCGCTTGCGAGTATGCTATGACCACCATTTCCCCACCCGTGCCTTCCCCGCCATCGGGCCGGCCTCATCCACCGAGTGGGGCGAAGCCCAAGCGGGATCGCTGGAAGCGGATGCCGATGCGGGACGAGAACGGCAACTGGGCGGTCATCATCGAGTTTCGTCCCGCGACCAGCCCGCTGGTGCATGAGCGCTTTGCAGAACTAGCGCGCACGCTCTACCAGAAATGGGTGATCGAGCCGCCGCCGTTTCCGCGTGAGCCCAGGCTCACCCCGCTGTCACCGCCTATTTATGGCGTTGTTGGCTCCGCCTCCTCGCTCATCGCATCCACTCCCTCACTCCCACCGGAGGCTCACCATGTCTGACGATCCTATCAACGCCCTCGTCTCTGAATTGCTGGCCGAGGCCGATCTCATCTCCTTTGAGGGAAAGATCCGCATCCCACTCGATTCCGGTTTCACCTTGATCCACAACCCATGCGGGCGGGTGATGATCGACGGAGCGCAGCGCATCCGTCCCGGTTCCACTGTCGTCCGTCTGCATGACCTGCCGGTGGGTGTTGTGAACCCGTGGCGCTGGACCCTCACCGTTGATGACGACCGCCTGCGCTACGCGCTGCTGCGGGCGCTTGCTCGCCTGCGTGATGGTTTGCCGCTCGCGGCAGTCTGACTCCGATTTCCCCCGCCATCAATTCGTGAGGGTCAATGGAGTGGTTCGCTGTCACCAGTGCTGTGACCACGAGCCTCGCGTGGGCGGGCGCTGACGCTCGTGCTCGCGGGGCGTGGGTATCGTTGGCGGACGTATGCCGCCAGACCATGACCGATGGGCGTATTCGTGATGCCCGTTCCCAATTGACCCGCGTGTGCCGACTGGCCCGCGTTGGTGCCGGCGATTTACGCGCCGTCATCAACGCGGGCCTCGTCGTGTACGACGGTGATGACCTGGTGCTCACTGGGTGGGATCACGGCAAGGAGCGCGAGGCCGCCAGCGCGGCACTGCGCGCACGCAACAGCCGTCAACGCCAGCAACGCCAACAATTGCTCGACGATGAGGCTCCAACGAGCGACGAAGCGGCCGAATTACCTGAGTCCGTTCGGGAGCCGTTCGCGAACGCGACCCCGCACGCCACTCCGAACGCGGACCCGAACTTTGGGACAGAGGAGAGAAGAGGAGACAAGACCAGAGAAGAAACGCCGCCGCCGTCGCCGCAGGGTGCTGAGGACGCGGATTCGCGCACGCGAGGCGGCAGGATCGCGGCGACGGCGGCGACGGCGCAGGGTCATTTATCGGATACCGTTCGAGAGCCGTACGCGAACACGACCCCGAACGAACTTGGTGTTGGACCGGGTACCGTTCGCCCTGCGTTCGCGAACGCACCCCCGCACGCTACCCCGAACGCGAAACTGACGGTTTCAGGGGAATCACCGGAGATATCGACAAACCGACCCCAGCATCTGGCCCCGAAACGCTCACCACGCGACGCCTTGCCAGCGTTGCGTGCAGCAGCCCTCAGCGACCACGCGCTCGGCATCGTCACGGCCTTGGGTGTTTGCCTGCGTGGTCCAGGGGGTGCGGACTACACCGCTGAGTGGCAACGCGAGCTGAGCGGCATTGATGCCCGCGAGGTGTTGGCCATGTGCCTGACCGCTCGCGAGCCGATCCGTCTGCCCAGCGGACTTCGACGCGAACGCGAGGCGTGGCGGCAACTCCCCATCGAAGAACGACGCAGCATCGTGCATCAGGTCTGCGCCTCGCACAGCATTCCGGCTGAGCGGCGACCATCGTCCACGGATCCGCCGCCATGACCCTCATGGATCTGCGGGGAGGCGATCAGTGGTACAACGTGCGCCCGCAGAGCCTGTGCTTCCGCGCTGCGGTGGTGGTGCATCGCCTTGGCGTTGCCGGCAGCCATGAGGTTGCGACGGCCTGCGGCATCTCACCCGTGCAGGCGAATGAAGTGCTCCGGTCCTGCCTGCGTCGTCCGCACCTCTATCACATCCGGCGCATCGCACCTGGGCGCTTCGCGCCCGTCATTACCGACTCATCATGTGGGTAAAATGCGTGTTATTGTTCCATGTGGAACATGGAAACCAACCCCCTCAGGCAGTCGCCGTTTTACTTCTCCGTCGTCGCGTAGTGGATCACGAAATTATCGTACCTGATAACGGCTGGGTCTAGGTAGCGATCATTGAAGGTGGAAAGCTGGTATCGCTTTTCGTTCGCTGCGAACGCTTCATTTTCCTGGAGCAGCTGCTTGGCAGGAATGTGGATCTCACCGGGCGATTTTGAGTTCATCATCATATCACTCTGGCGACAAGCGAAGTAGCCGAACAGGTATCCACGGTTGTATCCATACGAAATTCCAGATTCGCGGCCGGCGAAATAGGAGACAAGTGCAATGCTGACCACCCCAAGAACGACACCGATGCGGACGAGGGATCCTTTGGTAGCAATATGCATGGCGACTCTCCTGGTTACTTGCGAAACATAGGTAGTCCGGCCTAGAGAGCAATGATGCGATGGGTCGTTAGGGAACCCCTGTCCGCTCGGCGATGGTTAGAAACACACATTCGTCATCCCGAATGACAGGCAGCAGCGAGGTGCGTAGCGTGCGCCGTCATGCGCACCCTCATCTGTCTCCTCAAGCAGCCCTCCGAAACCTACAAGGCGTTCAACGACCGTCTCGCTGATGCCTGCGCGGTCATGCGACCGTCCGGCGCTCGCTGCACGCTAGTAGGATCGCAGCCCAAGGTGGACCTGATCGCCATTGATGACGATGAACCGCCCGTGCGCGTCGCGGTGTGCCCGCTCGATGCGAGCAATGATGCCGAGGCCACACGCACCC
>JANPLC010000220.1:0-12527 GCA_031426335.1 Planctomycetota bacterium | reverse complement strand
GACGCGCGCGGCGCATGCCGACCATGGCGTAGATCGACAACGACGCGAGTTCGATACCGATGAACAGCGCCAAGCTGTCGTTGGCCATGGTCATCACCAACGCGCCAACGGTGGCGAACAAGGTCAAGGCATAGGACTCGCCGCCGGGATATTCATCTCGTCCCAGGCTCTGCTGCAGGCCGGCGATCGAACACAGCGCCGCGGCGATGATCGCCACGCTCAACCACAGACGGGCGGAATCCATCGCCAGGATGCCATGCAGATGACCGGGCTCGACCATGATTTGGGCGACGCCGGCAAGCACCAGGAAGAGCGCGCTGAGCCAGGGCAACAAGGCGTGTTTGGTCGCGCGTTGCAGGAAGGGCTCGAACCCGAGGGCGACGAGGGCGCCCACGAGTACCAGCGACAACGGCACGAGCAGCGGGAAGAGGTCGGCGGTGGGCATGGCGTCAGGGTTTCACAGGAGTGGCGGCTGCCGGGGCGGCAGGTGCAGGAGCTGCCGCAGGAGCAGGTGCAGGAACAACAGGAGCGGTTGGCGCCGGCGCAACCTGAGCTGGGGCCGGAGTAACCGGAGGAGCCTTCTTGGCGGCTTCGGCCTTGGCGGAATGGTCAGTCGCGGACTTCACTAGGCGCGCTGCGGCTTCCCGCGCCGGAGTCGCCAGCTGCACCACTACTGGCACCGCCTGATCGTTGATCGGCTTGGGGTAGAAGCCGAAGAAGAAACTCGCCAGCAGGAGCGGCACCACGGCCATGATCTCGCCGGCACCAAGATCCGGCAGACGATCGAGACTCGGGTGACGTTTGCCGTAGAGCCAGCGTTGCACCACGCGCAGCAGGTAGACCGCGGTAAGGATCACCGACAGGCCGGCGATCAGCGCCACGACGAATCCGAGCCCGAGGTAGCTGCCGAACAACAGCATGAACTCACCAACGAAGTTCGCCGTGCCAGGCAGGGCGGCCGAGGCCAACGCGGTGATGACGAACAACACGGCGAAGATCGGCGTACGGTCAGCGAGCCCGCCGAAATCATCGAGTCCACGGCTGGAACTGCGCGCTTCGAGGTACCCCACCAGCAAGAACAGTGCCGCGACCGACAGGCCGTGGGCGACCATCTGCACCGGCACACCGGCGAGGGCGGCCTGATGGAAGCTGAAGATGCCGACCATCACCAGGCTCAAGTGGCTGAGGCTGGAATACGCGATCATACGTTTGACGTCGTCCTGGGCCATCGCGACCAGCGCACCGCCGACCACACCGATGAGGCCGAGGCAGACGAAGACATGGGCGTACTCGGCACACAGGCCAGGGAACATCGGCAGAACGAAACGCAGGAAGCCGTAGACGCCGATCTTGGCCATCGCACCAGCAAGTAGTACCGCACCACCGGCAGGCGTCTCGCTGTAGGTCTTGGCCTGCCACGAATGGAAGGGCACCAATGGAACCTTCACCGCGAAGGCGAGGGCGAAGGCGATGAACAGCCAGCACTCACCGGCGGCAGTGAGCTGTCCCGAGGCCTTGAGGCCGGGCAGATCAACGATGATGCGCGCGAGTTCGGTCGAGCCAGTCTTCCACGCCAACCACCAGATCGCGACCAACATGAAGATCGAACCGAACATGGTGTAGAGGAAGAACCACAACGACGCGCTGCGACGCTCGGCGCCGCCGAACAAAGCGATGAGCACCAGCATCGGCACCAGCATCGCTTCGAAGAACACGTAGAAGACCACCAGATCACGCGACAGCAGCGCACCGATCATCAGCACTTCCATCACCAGCACGGAGGCGGCGAAGTCGCGCATGCGGTCGCCCACCAATTTGCGGCTGCCCAGAATCGCGATCGGCGTTAGCCAAGTCACCAGCTGGATCAACCAGCCGCTGAGACCATCGCTGGCCAGGTGCACATGCACCGTGGCATTGGTGCCCCACAAAGTGAACCACGGCACGGTGACATCGAGCACCGGCATGCACGTAACCAGCGGCAGACCAAGCAGGGCCACCGCGAGGGACAGCACCAAGCTGAGGCGGAAGCTCGACTCGCCGTCCTTGCCAGAGGCGAAAACGGTGAGCAGGGCGGCAACGAGCGGCGCAGCGAGCAGGACGTAGAGGAGCATTCAGGCCTATCCGATGGTTTTCGGAACTGTTGTGGGAACTGGGGTCACAGAAGGAATTCGAGGAGCAGGAAGACCACCGCCACGCCGACGGCGGCGAGGCCGACGACCCACGCAAGCGTGCCGGAGAGCAACAGCAGCGACACCAAGCCGACGGCGCCGGCGGCGCTGAGGGCGAGCGAACTGCGCAGACGCGGGCGCTGGACACTGGTGTAGCCGTCGCCCAAGAAGCGTGCGACCTCGGCGGTCAGACCAACCGCGCCGGCCACCAGCGCATCGACGATCCACGCCATGATCCACGCCACCACCTTGGTCGGCAGGATGATCATGGCGAAGTACACGCGGTCGAAACCCCAGGTCCACCAGGCGGCGAAACCGACGAGGTCTTTTTCCGTGCTGTTGACGTGGCCGCGGCTCCAGAACCAGCGCGCAATCAGCAGACCGGCGACTGCAGCGGCAATGCCAGCACCGGCAAACAACCACGCACTGGGATGGGCCGCATGGCCGCCCGGATGGGCGAGCTTGGCATACGCGTCTTGCGCACTGCCGAGCACCGGCTTGAGGTAGCTTTCAAAAGCGTGCGTACCGATGCCGTACTGTTCCAGCAACGGCGACCACAACACGCCGACCACCAAGCTGCCAAAGCCAAGGATGGTGATCGGGATGAGCATGGTTGCGGGCGATTCGTGGACCTTGCCTTTGACCTCATCGCTGTGCCGCGCTGGGCTCCAGAAGGTCAGGTACATCACGCGGGTCATGTAGATCGCGGTCAGCAGGGCCACGGTCAGCGCCACGGCACCAATGAAGGGCGCGAAGCCACCACCAAGGAACAGCCGCTCCAGGATCAGATCCTTGGAGAAGAAGCCCGAACCACCTGGCAGACCGATGATGGCGAACCAGCCGCACCAGAACCACGCGTAGGTGATCGGCATGAGCTTGGCCAAACCACCCATACGGCGCATATCCTGCTCGTGGTGCAGACCGTGGATCACCGAACCGGCGGCGAGGAACAACGTCGCCTTGAAGAAGGCGTGGGTGAAGACGTGGAACAGAGCCACGTCGAATGCGCCCACACCACAGGCCATGAACATGAAACCGAGCTGACTGACCGTCGAGTAGGCGAGCGCCTTCTTGATGTCGAGTTGCACCAGACCAGCGATCGCGCCCCAGGCGGCGGTCAAGCAGCCGACGATCAGCACGATGTCGAGCGGATCGAGGCCGAAGAACACCGGCGCACTCGCCGCGACGAACACATCGGACAAACGCGCGAGCAGGTAGACGCCAGAGGTTACCATGGTCGCCGCGTGGATGAGCGCCGATACCGGCGTGGGGCCGGCCATGGCGTCGGGCAGCCACGTGACCAAGGGGATCTGCGCACTCTTACCGGTGCAACCGAGGAAGATCAGCACGCAGGCCGCACCAAGCAGGCCAGAGGCGCCGGTGATCGCCGTGGCATTGGCGGGATTCTGAAACCAGCTCGCGATGTCGCGGTAGTTCATGCTGCCCATGCCGTTGCTGTTCATCACCAGGAACAGCGCAAAGGCGCCGAGCAGGAAGCCCAGATCACCGATGCGGTTGACGATGAAGGCTTTGCGCGCGGCGTCGTTGTACTCGTTGTTGTGGTGCCAGAAGCCGATCAGCAGGTACGAGCACATGCCGACGCCTTCCCAACCGAGGAAGGTCAGCGGCAGACTGTCGCCGATGACCAGGATGATCATCGAGAACATAAAGAGATTGAGGTAGGCCATGAACCGCGCGAAACCGCGGTCCTCCCACATGTAACCGACCGAGTAGAGGTGGATCAGCGTGCCGATGCCGGTGACGAACAGCAGCATCATGCTGGTGAGTTTGTCGAACAGCAGGCCGGCGCTGAGCACAAATTTGAAGCCCGCGACATCGACCGCGATCCACTCCCACAAAGTCTGGGTCAGCGCGTTGTTGAGACCAGCAGTGGCGACGCCGCTGAGGGTGAAGGCGGCGATCACCGTGATGACAAAGGCCAACGCCGGCATCAGCACCGCGATCAGCGAGACGAACCCACGGCTGGCGCCATAGGCACTGCGTGCTCCACCAAGGCTGAGCGCACCATTGATGATGGCGCCCAGCAGCGGCAGGAAGGGAATGAGCCAGAGCAGCTCGAATGAGACTTTCACGCGTGCTTACTCCCTTATTCCTTCATGTCCGCGAAGGCGTCGCTGTCGAGCGACTCGCGGCCACGGACGATGCAGATGACCATCGCGAGGCCGACACAGGCCTCCGACGCGGCGATGGCGATGATGAAGATCGGCGTCATCTGGCCGAACAGCGACTCAGCCCCAGCGAAGCCGCGGCTGAAGCCGATGAAACTGAGATTGACCGCATTGAGCATCAGTTCGATGCCCATCAACAGCAGGAAGACATTGCGGCGCGTCAGCGCGACGGCCAAGCCGAGGCAGAAGAGCACAGCTGCGACGGCCTGGACGGCCGAGAGGTCGATGTGGTTGATCATCAGTGATGCCCTTCCTGATGAGCAGGTTTCTCTGGCGGCGCGCTTGCGAGCGAACGCTTAGCCAACACCACCGCGCCGACCACGGACGCCAGCAGGACCACGCCCACCAGTTCGAACAGCAGGTAGTAACCCGGCCCCTTGGCGCGGATGTCGAACATCGTCGCCGACAACAAGGCGATCTCGCCACGCGGCACCGCCGTGGCGCGGAAGGTCACCGTCGATGAGCCGTTCTTCGCCGCATCCTTGGCACCACTGACCGTCAATTTGGCGGTGTAGGTGCCAGACTGGGCGTACGCATGACCGAGCTCACGCCCAGCGCCGCTGGCTTTGTCGCCGAACTCCCACGCGTAGGTCGCACCCTCACCGGCATCGCTGGCGGTGAAGATCACCGTACTACTGCTCTGGTCAGACGCCGGAGCAACGATCAGGCCGGCTTGGCCCGTGGCGTTGAAGACCTGCTTGGTCGCTGCCACGTTGTTGGTCACCAGAGCGAAGCCGAGCACCAACGGCAGCACCAGGGCGGTAACGCTGAACCAATCGAACACCGGAATGGTGTGCTCCTTCGCTTGGTTGAGCACCATGATGACGAACACCACCAGCATCATGATCGCGCCAGCGTAGACGAGCACTTGGAGCACGGCGAGGAACGGGCTGTTGAGCAACGCATAGATGCCGGACAGGCTCAGCATCACGCCGATCAGGTAGATCGCCCCGTTGATCGGATGGCGCGCCAGCAACAGGCCGAGTCCGCAGAGCATCGCGATGCCGGCGAACAGCCCGAAATAAACTGGGCCTAAAATTGCGTCTAAGGAGTGGAACATTGTTTGATCGTAGAGTGGGGGTTAGGGGCTAGGGGTTAGGGTAGTGGTCAGGCTGGCTGATTGGTGGGACTGGAGTCACACGACCCTAACCCCTATTCCCTAGCCCCTTTCTTCTGGTGGTGGCTTCTAGTGATACGTTCCGGACTTGAACTCATCGAGCGCCTGCGCGTGGAGCGATCCCCCTGGCGCCTTCTGACTCTGGGTGTCGTCCGCCGGGTAATCCGTCGGCTTCCACTCCATCAGCGATTCCTTGTTCACCACGAAGTCGGCGCGGTTATCGCCCGCCATCACCGCCTGCTTGGTATCCATACGAATGGCGTCGCAGGGACAGGCCTCGACGCAATAGCCACAGAACACGCACAGCAGCAAGTCGATCTCGAAACGCACCGGGCGCTTCTCGATGTGTTTGTCCGGTGCTTCCTCGGCGACGATGTTGATGCAGCGTGCCGGGCAGGCGGTCGAGCACATGAAACAGGCGACGCAGCGCGGGCTGCCGTCGGGGCGCTTCATCAACCGGTGACGCGCACGGTAGTCGCGCGGCAGATCGTACTGCACTTCGGGATAACTCACCGTCGGGAACTTGGTCTGACCGGTGATGTTCCTGATCGCATGGCCCATGGTCGTGACGAGACCTTTGAAGATCTCGACGAAATAGACCTGCTCCCAGAAGCTCAGGTTCGGACGGGGGACGATTTTAGCCATGGTTCGACCTCCTTCCTTTATTTAATCAGTTTGGCGATGAGCGCAGTGACCAGCAGGTTCACCAGCGCGATGTTGATCATGATCTTCCAACCGAGGGCCATGATCTGGTCGTAACGGAAGCGCGGCAGCGTCCAGCGCACCCAGATGAACAACCACGCGACCGCGAGCGTCTTGCCGAGCACGATGTGCAGCTGGATCACCGCGGTGACGATGCCGACCCACAGCGGGTAGACCGGCTTGGCTTCATGGATCACGCCGGACAACGGCGTCGGCGCACCACAGGCGATGGCAAAGGCGCCGCCAGCGACCGAGAGGAAGGCCAGGAACATGAACGCGCCGGAAAAGAGTGAGAACTCCTTCACGCGGTCGGCCTTGTCCGTGGCGGTGGTCGCGGCGTAGGCGCGTTTATGCACGCTCACCAGGTGGCTAAGCAACAGCAGCACCCCACCGCCGATGATCAGCATGATGCCGCCCACCAGTCCGAGATGCGCCTGGATCCAGGCGGTGTCGAGCACCACCCATTCGACGCCCTGGGCACCGAACGGATTGGGCAGCGGGAACGGCGCGAGGCTGTAGCCACCCAGGTAGAGCGTGGAGATCAGCACTGAGGCCAGCAGCACGTGCAGGTACTCGGCCGTCATAAAGAGCATGAATTTGGACGAGGCGAACTCGGTATGGAAACCGGCGACCAATTCAGACTCGCCCTCAGCGACGTCGAAGGGGTTGCGGTTGCACTCGGCGAACATCGAGGTGAGGAAGAGGAAGAACCCGATCGGCTGGACCAGGATGCCCCAGGCATGGGTGGTCTGCCATTCAACGATGCGCGTCAGGCTGAAGTCACCGACCAGCAGGATCAGGCCGAGGACCGACAGGCCCATGCTGACTTCGTAGCTGATCATCATCGCCGAGGCGCGCAGGCCACCGAGCAGCGAGTACTTCGAGTTCGACGCCCACGAGCCGAGCACCACGCCATAGACCGACAGCGAACCGATGGCGAACAGCAGCAACAGGCCGACGTTTGCGTCAAAGATCTGACCGCTGACGACTTGGAGCGCGCCACCATCGGGCTTGTGCACGATCGGCGCAAACCACGGCAACACCGCCGGGGTCAGGATGGCGGTGACCACCGGGATCGCCGGCGCCAGGATGTACCACCACTTGTGCGCGAACGGCGCGGTGAAACTTTCCTTGAACAGCAGCTTCACCGCGTCGGTGAGGTTGAAGATCATGCCGAAGCCGCGCAGCTTCAAATTCAGGCCCGGAATCGCGATGTAGGCACGATTAGGACCCGGACGGTCCTGGATGATCGCCGCGCCACGGCGTTCCGCGAGCACCAGCAACGGCAGGATCTGGAACAGCAGTCCGAAGATCAGCAGCGGCTTGAGGATGGTCAGGATGATGTCGAAGTTCTGCACGAGGAGATCCACGGCTCAGACCCCCGCAGCCACGGGAGCCGTGGCGATCTGCTGGCCCATAGGGCCGATAGAGCGGTAGGTCATACCGGCGAACGCGGACACGCGCGCCTGTGCCGACTTCCACGCGTCAACTTCGCTGGCCCAAGTGAGCGGCTTGGCGCCGGCCTTGGAAAGTCCCGCCAGCACCGACCACGCGGCTTCAAGCTGCGAGTTCGGCACCACCGGGCAGGCCTGGAGCAGCTGCACGCGACCGTTGCAGTTCACCATGCTGCCACGCACTTCCGCCCACGCGCGGATGCCGATGGCGATAGTGGCCTTGGTCACCGTCGCATCGACCCACGCCGACAGCGCGATGCGCGTCGGGATAGCTTCGAGCTTGGCGGCCTTCGAACGGGCGGCGTCGCCGCCCCCCGCGGCAGCGGCCGATTCAGCCGCGGACCACAGGTCGGTGCCAACGGTCACCAGCACGTCGAAGACTTTCGCTTTGGCGACCAACTCGTCGAGGTTGTCCTTGATGCCGAGCAGCTCGACGCCCTTGCGGTTGGCGACCGGATCACCGCTCAGCGCGATGCCGTCCGCCTTGCCGACCGCGAGCCACGAACCGCCGAACACGGTGGCCCTGTCACCAATGGAGTCAGCGAGGGCCAGCAAAGCCGCGTTGTCTTCGGTGGTCTGGTGACCGCTGGCGACGAGCGCGATCTTCTTCGCGCCCTTGAGCGCAACGATGGCCGCGGCGGTCGCATCCTCTATGGTGCAGTCGCCGCCGGCCTTCTTGCCGTCGGTCAGACGATTCACCGCGAGGTGCTGATAGAGCATACGCGTGCGATTGGCGATCCAGCTCTTGTTCACGTCCGGATTGCGACGCGGCATCAGACGCCACACCTTGCCGCCTTGGGAGCCAGAGATGTTGTAGTCGATGGTCAGATTCGCGCCGAGCGAATCGCTCGGATCGATGGACTCGACGCTCTTGAGCATCCACACGCGCTGTTGGAAGCGGAAGTGTTTGCCGGTCAGCGCACCGACCGGGCAGATGTCGGTGGTGTTGAGGTCGTACTCGTGATTGAGCGGCTCATCCGGGAAGGTCGTCAGGTAGGCGTGGTCGCCACGGCCCGCGATGTCGAGCTGGGGCGACTTGGCTACGTCGCTCATGAAGCGCACGCAGCGCGTGCAGATGATGCAACGTTCCTGGTCGAGCACGATGCTCGGTCCCAGATCGATCTTCTTGCCGCCGCGTTCGTGGCCCTTGCTGTCGAGAAAGCGGTGATCAGCACCGCCCTTGTACTGCTTGCCGACCGAGTCATCGAGCCGGCTCTCGTGTTTGCCCTGGCCCATGTAGTGCTCTTGCAGCGTGCACTCACCAGCCTTGTCGCAGATCGGGCAATCCAGCGGGTGGTTGACCAGCAGGAACTCCATCACGCCTTTGCGCAGCTTGACGATTTTCTCGCTGCTGACCTGGGTGCGGACCTTCATGCCGGGCGCGGTCTGCAGGTGGCAAGAGATGCCGAGCGCGAAGCCGCGCGGGCCTTCCACTTCCACCAGGCAGATGCGGCAGTTGCCCGCCACCTTCAGGTCTTGGTGGTAGCAGAACGCCGGCGTGTCGGTCTGAGCCGGTCCGCGCAGCGCCTCGATGAATTGGACGCGCGGGGGAACCTGCACATCTTTGCCGTCGACATTGATCGTGATGGTGTCAGCCATGGGGGTCACTTACTTGGGAGCCGCTGACGCTTGACGCGCGCGGTCCTGGATGATGCCGATGATGGAATTGTTGAGACGAACCTTCATCAGGAACAACATGACGAGGAGCGCGATACCAGCGAGGTTGCCGAGGTAAGGCACCATCGACAGCAACATCATGATCACGGTCGCGAGCACCAGTCCGGTCGATGGACGTGGCGCCTTGGATTCGCGATTCTGGTCGAGGTAGGTATCGATGTCCTTGGCCAAACCGTGGTAGGCCACAAACATCCAGTAGAGGTTGAAAAACGGGATGAAGAGGAAGCCGACTGCCTTGCCCGGCGTGGTGCGTTTGCTGTACGGCTGCATGATCTTCCAGTAGCGGTAGAGCAGGATCATGGCGAAGACCATCATGCAGATGGCGATGCCCAGGACCACGAACACGAACAGGCCGAAGCCGATCGCCCACCCCTGCATCTCCGTTTCGAGGTTCCCACTGGCGCCTTTGCCAGATGCCGCCACCTGGACAATCAGGCCGACCATCAAGGCGATCATCACCACGATGGAACCGATGTAGCCCCAGTACGCGACCGCGAAGCGGTTGAATGCCGAACGCATCTCTGCCACCGTATACGGCGCAGCTCCTGCCACTTCATACTCGGTTTGACGGACGTCGGTCGACGGCGCGGCGTAGGGGTTGCTCTCCATTACCAGAACGCTCCAGGCCGCTGCGTAACCAGATCACGCGCGGCCGCGTGGTCGGGGTTCTTGTCGATGTAGCGTTGGAAGTGCTCGCGGTATTTGGCGATGAAACTCTGCACCGGCCACGCTGCGCCTGGGGCGAAGGCGCAGATGGTGGTCCACTCGTAGCTGTCGGCGAGGTCCTTGATCAGGTCGATGTCGCCATCGCGGCCCTTGCCATCGACGACCTTGTCGAGCACGCGATCAACGTAGCCGGTGCCTTCACGGCACGGGGTACACTGGCCGCAGGACTCGTGCGCGTAAAAGCGCGCGATGGTCTGCAGGAACTTCGGCACGTCGGTCGAGGTGTTGAACGGCGTGATGGCGCCGGAACCGAGCATCGACTTGAGCGCGGCGAGCGACTCGTAATCGAGCGTGGCTTTGCGCGTCTCCTCGGCGCTCAGCACCGGAGCGGACGATCCGCCAGGAATGCAGCCGAGCAGTTCGCCCTTCAGGCCGCCGCAGAGGTCGAAGAATTCCATATACGACATGCCGAGCGGGACTTCGTAGACGCCGGGTTTCACGATGTCGCCGCTGATCGAGAACAGCTTCGAGCCTGGGCTCTTGTCGGTGCCGAACGCGCGGTAGCCCTTGGCACCGTGCTTGAGAATGTACGGCACCGCCATGATGGTTTCGACGTTGTTGACCACCGTCGGCGAGGCGAACGCGCCGCTGACCGCCGGGAACGGCGGCTTCAAACGTGGCTGGCCTTTGAAACCTTCGAGCGAATTGATCAGGCCGGTTTCTTCGCCGCAGATGTACGCACCCGCGCCGCGATGGACGTAGATGTCGAGCGAGTACTGCGAGCCACCGATGTTCTCACCCAGCAAGCCGGCGGCGTAGGCCTCGGCCAGCGCCTCGTTCAGACGAGTGATCTGCGGCAGCATCTCGCCGCGCACGTAGATGTACGCGGTGCGCACGCCGAGCGCGTAACCGGTGATGATCATGCCTTCGATCAGCAGGTGCGGATCGCGGGTCATGCACAGGCGGTCTTTGAAGGTGCCTGGTTCGCCTTCGTCGGCGTTGATCACCAAGTACACCGGCTTGCCGGTGTTGCGTGGCACAAACGACCACTTCATGCCGGTGGGGAAACCAGCGCCGCCACGACCGCGCAGGCCAGAGTCCTTGACCAATTCGATCAGTTCGAGCTGGCTCTTGTCGAACAGCATCGGACCGATGGTGCCATAGGCGCCGTGTTGTTTGGCGACGGCGAGGGTGTGGCCGTTATCGACCTGGAACAGCCCGCTGAGAATGCGCGGCAGTTCTTTGCCCTTCCAGTGCGTCGGCTGGGGAAATCCGTGGAGCGTGGTCATGGATCAGGCCTTCACCGGCGCGGCGGCCGGAGCGGGCGGGGCAGGCGGCTTGCCGGTCGCGGTAACGGCCGCGCTCGGACGAGCGACGCGTTCCTTCTCGTGGGCGATCACGCGGTACTGCGCACTCACACCTTCCGGCAGCTTGTCGGCGACCTTCTGGTCCTTCGGGCTGGGCGACGCCAACTCGCGCCAGGTCGCACCGTTGTCGTCGGAACGCTCGACCACGATCTTGGTGCAGCCGGGATCGTTGAGCCACGACAGCGCGACCGCATCGCCGGTGACGGCCGCAGCAACCTTCAGTGCCGGCGCTGGCGGTGAGTACGCCGCTGGCTGGGTCTTGGCCACCGCACCGGTCGCACCTGGATGGCCTTTGGTGTTGAGCACCAGGTTGCCGGTCGCATCGGGCGCGATGGGCAAGAACTTGCCGTCGTGGCCAGCCTTGGTCGGCGACTTCGCGTGCTCCGCACGCAGGAAAGCAATCCATTGGTCGAGCAGCGCACCGTTGGGATGGAACTCGGGCACCGTGAGGTGTTCTTCGGCAACGCCGGGTTTGCCCAGCGCGTGCGGCTTGGGGCCGATCGCCTGGTCGTCGATCATCACGCCGGGACCGGTGCCGCACAGCGCGAGGCACTCGACGCGCACCAGCGTAAACAGGCCGTCCTTGGTGGTTTCACCGCAGTGGATGCCGAGCGATTTCTCTAAGTGCTCGATCAGATTTTCAGAACCCTGAATGAAGCAGCACATGGTCTGACAAACTTGAACCAGATGCTTACCGGTCGGTACCTGACGGTACATGGTGTAGAACTCGGTGACGCCGTAGGCATGCGCGTGGCTGACAGCGCAGGTGTCGGCCGCCCACTTGATGCCTTCACGTGGAACCCAGCCGAACTCCTCCTGCACCAACCACAGCGCCTGAAGCAGCGCGCCGCGTTTCACCGGATAACGCCGCCACAGTTCCTCCACGCGTGGGAGATACTTGGCCATGCGGTCCTTCAGCGCCTGCGCGGTGAGGTCCTTGGGCTGGTGTTCCGCCGGATTTACAGTGCAACCGCTCATCGATCGAGTTCCCCAGCAATAATATTGATCGAGCCCAGCGACGCGGCGACGTCAGCCAGCATCGCGCCGGTGAGCATGTCGCCGTACGCGGCGAATTGGGTGAAGCAGGGCGGACGCACTTTCACGCGGTAAGGATTCGTGCCGCCGTCCGAAACGATCAGGTAACCGAGTTCGCCGTTGGCCGCTTCGGTCGCGTCATAGCAGGTGCC
>JANPLC010000219.1:0-14441 GCA_031426335.1 Planctomycetota bacterium | reverse complement strand
GGGCGCGGGCGACACCAACGGCGTCATCCCCAAGCTGCTCGCGAGTTACACCGAGGTGTGGGTCGCCGGCATTCTGGGCGCCGGAATCATGGCCTGCGTGATGGCGACCGACAGCCAGATCATGGCGCTGACCACCATGTTCACCCAGGACGTCTACGCGCACTACATCACCAAGAGTCCCGATCAGAAAGTTGAGGACAGTCGCCAGGTATGGGCCGGCCGCATGTTCGTGATCGCCATCGCGGTGGTGAGCTGGCTGATCGCCTGGGCGCTGCACAAACAGGCGGGTATCTTCGAGCTCGCCATCCGCTTCGCGTTCTCCGGCTTCGCCGCACTCGCGCCGATCATGCTCGCGGCGTTGTTCTGGAAACGCTCCACCGCGCTCGCCATCTGGATCGCCGTGTTGTGGGTGGCGTTCGCGATGATCGGTTCCGCGTGGTTGCACACCATGAGCCAGCCGCTCGCCGACGCGCTCAAGCCCGGTCCAGGCACCGTGCAGATCTTCCCCGCGCTCGGTGATCTGTTCCTGCGCAGCAAGGGCGGCGTGACCATCTATGGATTCCTGCCAGTGATGCCGATCACGCTGATCTGTGCCGCGTTGGTGGTGGTGGTGTCGCTCATCACCAAGCCGCCGAGACCTGAGATCATCGCCAAATACTTCCCGCCGAAATCCTCTCCCGCACCTGCTTCACAACCCGTCTGATCTGGAGCCGCCGCCATGAGCGCCTCGACCCTCGCCGCATCCGCCACCGCTGTTTCCGCCATGAAGCCAGCCCCCGCAGCTGCCGTAGCCAAGGCGAAGAACGCCCTCGACGCGCATGTGCGCGAGGTCGTGCAGTGGCACTTCTCGCCCGCGACCGGTTCGCAGTTCTGGCTCGAATGGGCCAAGAAGGCCGGCTGGAATCCAGCGAAAGAAGTGAAGGGCTTCAGCGATCTGCTGCGCTTCCCCAACTTCAATGACGAGTGGCTGCGCGACGAGCAGCCTGAGCGCTTCGTGCCCAAGGCCTACGCCAAGAAGCCGTACATGATCTTCGAGACCGGCGGCACCACCGGCATGCCCAAGCAGCGCGTCAGCTGGACCGATCACCTGCACGACTACAGCGAGTTCAGCGACACGCTCGACGACAAGTTTTTCCCGAAGAACGCCCACTGGCTGATGGCCGGCCCGACCGGTCCGCGTCGTCTGCGTCTGGCGATCGAACACCTCGCAAACATCCGCGGCGGCAGCGCCTACCACCTCGACCTCGATCCGCGTTGGGTGAAGCGACTGATCGGCAAGGGCGATTACGCCCAGGCCGAGGCCTACAAGGAACACGTGGTCGATCAGGCGATCACCATCCTGCGCAATCGCAAAAACATCCACTCGTTGTTCACCACGCCGAAGATCCTCGAAGCCATGGCCGAGCGCACCTCGCTCGTCGGCCTCGGCATCAAGGGCGTGTTCTGCGGCGGCACCTCGATGACGCCGCAGGTCGTGCGCTTCCTCGCCGAGGAAGTGCTGGAAGGGAAGGCGCTGTTCGTGCCGACCTACGGCAACACCCTTATGGGCTTGGCCTGCAGCCGTCCCTTGTCAGCCAAGGAAGGTTGGAGCGTCATCTACCACGCGCCC
Organism: Planctomycetota bacterium; assembly: GCA_031426335.1. Taxonomy (GTDB): domain Bacteria; phylum Planctomycetota; class UBA11346; order UBA11346; family UBA11346; genus BOG-1363. The sequence goes on along the minus strand of JANPLC010000219.1, from coordinate 12,832 downwards.
CAGCCGCGTGCGACGCTGCGCGTGGTCGATCCAGCCGACTCGACCAAGGACGTCGCCTACGGCGCCTGGGGTCGCGTCGAGCTGACGACCCTGACCAAGGAATTCTTCATGCCGCGTCTGCTCGAACGCGACGAGGCCATGCGTCGCGAACCGATCGTGCGCTGGCCGTGGGATGGGGTGGCTGACGTTCGGCCATTCGGGGCTTCGTCGGGGAAGATCATTGAAGGGGTGTACTAGTGGAAAACGTCCGGAAGTCCGGAGGTCCGGAAGTCCGGAAGTCCTGCGGGTTCGAACGCTCAGCGTGGAACCGGCAGGCCATCGACAGCACCTGTTTCTTCAGCACCACGAGACTTCCGGACCTCCGGCGGATTCACAAAACAGCCGGACTTCCGGACGCGACCTGATCAGGATCGACCACCATGAGTACCACCATCCACATCCCCGCAATCCGCCTCGGCGTTCCCTACACGAGCGTCGATCGATTGACCACCACGGGCGCCACCGTCAGTCAGGTGAACAGCGGCCTCATCCGCCGTGACCTGCTGGGCATCAGCAAGGCGACCGAGGAGCTGGCGGCGATCCCGACGCCGCGCTTGCTCGCGATCTGTAAAAAAGCCGGCGAGTTGTTCCTCCAGGGCACCGTCCCGGTGGGCGATGACAATCGCGATCAGACGCCTGCGGACTACGTCCGCGCGGTGTCAGCGTCGTGCGGCCTGCCGCACGCGTTGGTCAGAAACAACATGGGCAAGATCGCCCTGGTGATGACCGACATGGTGACGATTCTCAAAGGTCTGACGCGCGGCTTGGATCCAGCGATTATTGACGCTGGTATGGGCGTGCAGCAAGGTGTGCCGGTGAGTTTCTACCGCACCACCGATTCGCTTGGCGTTGTGCTGCCGTCGAACTCGCCTGGCGTGAACTCGCTGTGGATCCCGTCGATCGCACTCAAAGTCCCAGTCGTGCTCAAACCCGGGCGCGATGATCCGTGGACGCCGTACCGCATCATCCAATCGCTCTACGCCGCCGGCTGCCCGCGTTCGGCGTTGTCGTTCTACCCGACCAGCCACGAAGGCGCGCACGCGTTGCTCGCCATTGCCGGTCGTTCGCAACTCTTCGGCGACGCTTCGATCACCAAGCGTTATGCCGGTGATCCACGCGTCGAACTGCACGGTCCGGGATACAGCAAAGTTCTCATCGGTGCCGACCAAGCCGAGAACTGGGAAAAGCTCATCGACGTGCTCGCTACGTCGGTGGCGGCGAATGGCGGACGCTCGTGCGTCAACGCCTCTGCGATCGTCACCCACGCGCACGGCAAGGAGATCGCCGCGGCCCTCGCCGAACGTCTCGCTGCGATCGTCCCACGCGATGCGGATGACTCCAAGGCCGGCCTCGCCGGCTTCGCCAATCCGGCGATGGCGGAGAGCATCTCTGAGACCATCGACAAGGCGCTCACGGTATCCGGCGCCGAGGATGTCACCGCGCGTTTCCGTACCGGCCCACGCCTAATCCAGCACCAGGGCCGCACGTTCCTGCAGCCCACGGTGGTCCATTGTAGCAGCTTCGACCATCCACTCGCCAACCGCGAGTTCCTCTTCCCGTACTGTTCTGTCGTGGAAGTCCCGCAAGATCAGATGCTGAGCAAGATCGGCCCGTCGCTGGTGGTCAGCGCCATCGGCAACGATCCGGCGTGGCGCCGCAAGCTGCTCGATTCGTCGCTGATCCACCGCCTGAACCTGGGGCCGATGGCGACCTCGCACGTGCATTGGGATCAGCCGCACGAAGGCAACCTCTTCGAATTCCTCTACCGCCGTCGTGCGGTGCAGACGGCGGGTTGAGATGAAGCCCGCCTCCGGCCCTGCTGCCAACGTCGACTTCGCCGCGCGTCCGCGGCTGGTGGCCGGCGCTGGTTGCTTGGCACGGTTGGGCGAGTTGGCACGTGAGCTCGGCGCGACGCGCGCGTTGCTGGTCACCGATCAGGGCATCGTCGCCGCCGGTCACGCCGCACGCGTGCGCCAGGCGTTGGAGGGGGCTGGCCTCGCCGTCAGTCTCTACGATCAGGCGCGCGAGAATCCCAGCACCAAGGATGTCGATGCGTGCCTCGCGGTCGCCAAGGCCGGCAACGTCGACCTCATCGTTGGTCTTGGCGGTGGTAGCTCGATGGACACCGCCAAGGGTTGCAATTTCCTGCTGACCAATGGCGGGCAGATGCGCGATTACTGGCACACGCACGCGGCGACCAAGCCGTTGCTGCCGCTCATCGCCATCCCGACCACCGCCGGCACCGGTAGCGAATGTCAGAGCTACGCGCTGATCGCCGATGAAGCGACACACCAGAAGATGGCCTGCGGTGACAGCAAGGCGATGGCGCGCATCGCGCTGCTCGATCCCACGTTGACCGTGACCCAGCCGCGTCGCGTCACCGCCTGCACTGGACTCGACGCCATCGGTCATGCGGTGGAGACGTTTGTCACCATCAAGCGCAATCCGGTGTCGCACCTGTTCGCACGCGAGGCCTTCGCCTTGCTCAACGCCAATTTTCCGGTCGTGCTCGATCGTCCCGAGGATCTCGCCGCGCGTGGCGCGATGCAGCTCGGCGCGGCCTATGCCGGTCTGGCGATCGAAAACAGCATGCTCGGCGCGGCGCACGCCTGCGCCAATCCGCTGACCGCGCAGTTCGGTGTCATCCATGGGCAAGCCGTGGCGACCATGTTGCCGATCGTGGTGCGCTACAACGCGGCGGATCCGGTGGCGGCGGCGCTTTATGCCGAACTCGCAGTCCACGCAGGTCTCTGCGCAGCAGGCAATGTCGATGCCGCGGTATCGTCACTCGTGCGTCGCCTCGATGACCTGCTGAAGCTCGCTGGTTTGCCGAAGGATCTCGCCACCAGCGGCGTCACGGTTGCCGCGCTCGACGCGCTCGCTGACAATGCTGCGACGCAGTGGACCGGCACGTTCAATCCGCGTGCCGTGAAAGCGCCGGAGTTCCGCGAGCTGTACCGTCGCGCCCTCGGCGGTGCCGCGTGATCACGTTGGCCCCCTGGGAGAGGCGAGCCCCAGCTCGCCTTGTCTTTTTGTTGTCCACGTTGTTCAAAGGCAAGGCGAGCTGGGGCTCACCTCTCCCAGGGGTGCTTGCCCTGATGACGTCGTTGTCGGTGCAGGGAGTGGCTGCTGAGAGCTGGCCGATGTTCCGCGGCAACGCCGCACAGACCGGCGTCATCACGACTCCTTTTGCCGACAGCTACACGCTCGCCTGGACCTACACCACCGGCAGCGCGTGCACCTCGGCGGTGATCGCTGACGGCATCGCGGTGGTTGGTTCCGGCGACGGCAAAGTCCACGCGGTTGATCTCATCAGCGGCAAAGCCCGCTGGACCGTCGACCTTGCTGCACCGATCGATGCTGCGCCGCTGATCCTCGATGGCCAGGTCATCGTCGGCACCACCGAAGGTCGCCTCGTCAGTCTGACATTGGCCGATGGAAAACAGCGCTGGGAAGGCAAGGCCGGCGACAAGATCACCGGTGCGGCGACGTGGTTTCCGCAGGACGGCGTGAAGCGCCTGCTGATCGGCAGCCATGATAACAACATCTACTGCTTCAACGCCGCCGATGGCGCAGAGGTGTGGAAATACGAGACCGGCAGCTACGTGAATGGAACGCCAGCGATCGGCACGCTTGCCGGACAGCAGGTCGCGGTCGCTGGTGGCTGCGATGCCAAATTGCATGTGGTTGATCTCGTTACCGGCAAGGGCCTGAGGACGATCGAGACCTCGGCGTATGTTGCGGCCTCGGTCGCGGTGCACGATGGCCATGCGTACGTTGGTCACTACGGCAACGAAGTTATCGCGGCCGATTTGGCCACCGGCATAATCACGTGGACTTATAAAGATCGTAATTTTCCGTTCTTCTCGTCACCCGCCGTCACAGCTGACGTAGTGCTGCTTGGCGGACGTGATCGTCGCATCCACTGCCTGGAGCGCGCCACCGGCAAGGTCCGCTGGGTCGTGCCAGCGCGCGGCAATGTCGATGGTTCCCCGCTGATTAGCGCAGTGGACGGCAAAGGTCGGGTGTTGATCGGTTCCGATGACGGCCGTCTCTACCTGCTCGATCTCGCCGACGGCAAGGAGCGCTGGTCCTTTGAAATCGGCGACAAGCTTTCGGGTTCACCGGCGATCGCCGACGGACGCGTGGTGGTGGGTGGTGACAACGGTAATCTCTACGCTTTCACGCCGGCTCTTAAATAACGCTCTGAGGACGATGCCATGTCAACCGACCTCACGGACAAACCAGCCGATACGTCTACGACGGTGGGAAACTACTTCGTCAGCAACTACCCGCCGTTTTCTTTCTGGGAACAATCGCGCGTGCCGGAGATCAGCTCGGCACTGAACCGTGCGCCGCGTCCGGCTACCGATCTCGGCGTCTACCTGCACATCCCGTTCTGCCGCAAGCGTTGCCACTTCTGTTATTTCCGCGTCTACACCGACAAGAAGAACGACGAGATCCAGGCCTACCTCGACGCGGCGTTGCTCGAACTCAGCCTCTACGCCAAACAACCGGCGATTGCCGGACGCAAAGCCAACTTCGTCTACTTCGGCGGCGGCACGCCGTCGTTCCTTTCCAGCGAGCAGCTGATCGCGCTGACCGATGGAATGAAACACGCGGTGTCATGGGATGGCATCGAAGAGGTCACCTTCGAGTGCGAGCCGGGCACGCTCACTGATCGCAAGATCGATACGATCAAACAGATCGGCGTCACGCGACTGAGCCTGGGCGTCGAGAACTTCGACGACCACGTGCTGACCTCGAATGGTCGCGCACATGAATCGAAGCAGGTCTACCGGGCGTATGAACGCGCGCGCAACGCCGGTTTCCACAACATCAACATCGATCTCATCGCCGGCATGATGAATGAGACCGAAGACAACTGGAAATCCTGCGTCGCCAAGACCATCGAACTGGCGCCTGATAGCGTCACCATCTATCAGATGGAAGTGCCGTACAACACGACGATCTACAAAGAGATGAAAGCCGAAGGCAAGGTCACCGCACCGGTTGCCGACTGGGACACCAAACGCCGCTGGGTGTCGTACGCCTTTGATGAGCTGTCGAAGAACGGCTACACGGTGAAGAGCGCCTACACCGCGACGAAGAACTCGTCCAAGGTGTCGTTCGTCTACCGCGACAAACTGTGGGCTGGCGCCGATCTGCTCAGCCTGGGCGTGTCGTCCTTCGGCCACATCAATGGCACCCACTACCAGAACGAGCACGACTTCGCACCGTACCTCGCGCGACTTCAAGCCGGTGAACTGCCGCTGCACCGTGCCTACACGCCGGACAACGACGAACGCCTGATCCGCGAGTTCATCCTCCAGCTCAAACTTGGGAAGGTCGACACGTCCTACTTAGCCAACAAGTTCGGCGTCGATCCGCGCGAGCGTTTCAAGACGCACTTGGACACGTTGGTGAAGCAAGGCTTCATCGCGATCACCGGAACGACCATCACCCTGACGCGCGATGCGCTGCTCCAAGTCGATCGCCTGCTGCACGGGTTCTTCCTCACCAAACATGCGAATGCGAGGTACGCATGAGCCCGGTCATCGATCACTTCGCTCCATTCGTTGGCTTCTATGCCGACGCCAAGGTTAAGGCGCCTGCGACCACTCTGATCGATGGCGCGCAGATGCCGGAACCGTACCGCTCGTTGCTGTTCAATAGCGGCGACATGACGCCGACGCTGGAGAAGTTCCATCGCTGCAAGTTGCACCTCAAGGTGCTCGGCCGCGTGCATGCGGGAGACGATTACCGTCGTCAGGTGTTGCTGCTCGATGAGCAAGACCGTCCGACCGACTTTGGTGCCATCCGCATTCACCTCGACGTGCTGCTGCCCAGGGTACAGAAACTGGTATTGGCTGGTCAGCGGCCGCTGGGTGGTGTGCTGATCGAAAATAGCGTTCCCCACCACAGTCGCCCCAGTGCCTATTTCAGTGTCATGGGAGACGAGCTGATTAACCGCGCCCTTGGCGTTGCCGAGCCGTGCCAGCTTTTTGGTCGCTGTAACACGTTGACCGCGGATGATGGCCGCATCATCGCCGAAGTCGTCGATATCCTGCCCCCGCATCGCGTTTCGTAGGAGCAACCATGATCACCAATCCTGATGTCATCGTCGTTGGCGGCGGTCCTGCCGGTACCACGGCCGCTTGCGTGCTGGCCATGCACGGTCGCAAAGTCGTGTGCTTGGATAAGGCCGCGTTCCCGCGCTACCACATCGGCGAGTCGCTGATTCCGTACACCTACTTCACCCTCGCCCGCATCGGCATGGTGGACAAGTTGCGCGATTCGCACTTCACCAAGAAGTATTCGATTTGTTTCGTCAGTCAGAGTGGCAAGCAGTCGCAGCCATTTTTCTTCGACAGCCACTTCGATCATCCGGCGACGCAGACCTGGCAGGTGCGGCGGAGTGAATTCGATGTGATGTTGCGCGACAACGCCAAGGCCAAAGGCGCGGAGATCCGCCACGATGTTGCTGCCGACAAGCTGATCGTCGAGAACGGTCGCGTGGTCGGCGTCAGCGGCAAAGGCACCGACGGCAAGCCGTTTGAAATGCGCGCGCCGATCACCATCGATGCCACGGGTCGCGACGCACTGGCGGTGAATCAGTTCGGCTGGCGTATGCCGGACAAGCCGCTCGATCGTTTCGCCATCTGGACCTACTGGAAAGGTGCGGTGCGCGATCCCGGCCGCGCCGGCGGTGCGACCACCGTTTGCTACATCCCGGACAAGGGCTGGTTCTGGTACATCCCGCTGCACGACGACATCATGAGCGTCGGCGTGGTGGCGAAGAAAGAGTACCTCTTCCGCGACCAGGACGTGCAGGACATCGCCAAGATCTACCAGCGCGAGATCAAGGAGAACGTCTGGCTGACCGAACACCTCGCGCCGGCGACCCAGTGCGACGAGGTGCGCATCACCAACGAGTACAGCTACCGCGCCAAACATTGTGCGATGGATGGCCTGGTGCTGGCGGGCGACTCGTTCAACTTCCTCGACCCGGTGTTCAGTTCCGGCGCGTTCTTCGCGCTCAAGAGCGGCGAGATGGCCGGCGACGCCGTGCATGAAGCGCTGAAGAACGGCAACACTTCTGCTGGTGCCTTCACCGCCTACGGCAAACGTTACTGCGACGGCATCGAAGCCATGCGCAAGCTGGTCTACGCGTTCTACGACGAACGCGTCAACTACGGCCATTTCATCCGCAAGTATCCCGAGCTGAAGGCCGACCTCACCGACTGTATCATCGGTGCGGTGGACAAAGATTTTGGGCCGTTGTTCAAGGCGTTCGCGGAGTTCGCGGAGATTCCGGCTGAGTTGCCGTTCGGGTTGCCATTGCAGCGTGATGCAGCAAGTGCCCGCTGATAAGTGGAGAAACGGGGACATCGTGGAAAATTGCGCAGAGCCTATTGTTTTGACCCGTGATGAGGCCATCGACCTCGTCCGATCTCTTAGCTTCATCGTGGTTTCGTTAAATCAGATCGGCTCTGCATACGAGCGACTCGGCCCAGATGAATATGCCAATGAAACGTCTCGTTTCATTAATGAGCAGAAGGTCACGCAAATCCTTGCGAGATGCAGACGGGTGCTTTCAGAGAAATTCGGCAACGCGTTAGGGGCGGATGATATGGGTGAACTGGAGCGAGCATCGAGCGGAACTCTTTACTGGAACGACTTGCGTAAGCTTCGTCCCAAAAACTGACCACGTACCCCTGATTATGCGCATCGTCCACCTGACCGCCGGCACCGGCGCCTACTACTGTGGCTCCTGTATGCGCGACCACGATTTGGTCGCGGGGCTCAAGCGCCTGGGCCATGACGTGCTGATCGTGCCGATGTACCTGCCGCCGGTGTTGGAGGAGGGCGTCGGCGACGAATCCTCGTGCCCGATCTTCTTTGGTGGCATCAACGTCTACCTGCAGCAGAAGTCGTGGCTCTTTCGTCATACGCCAGGGTGGATCGATCGATTGTTCGATGGCCGTGGTCTGCTGCGCTGGGCCTCGGGCAAGATGCACATGACCAGCCCGCGTGATCTGGGCGAGATCCTGTTGTCGATGCTCGCGGGCGACGACGGCAACCAGCGCAAGGAAGTGCGCAAGCTCGCGCGCTACCTGGCTGCGCGTGGACCGTGGGACGTGATCTCTGTTTCCAACGCCATGCTCATGGGAGTCGCGCCGCATTTGCGTCTGGCACTCCAAGCGAAGGCGGTGATCTGCACGCTCCAGGGTGAAGATTCCTTCCTCGACAGTTTGCAGGAACCCTGGCGCACCCAGGCGTGGAGCAGTCTAGAGCGTTCGCTGGCCGCTGCCGATCTGCTGGTACCGGTGAGCCGTTATTACGGCGAGGTCATGGCCAAACGTCTGACGTCGTTGGCGGCGAAGATGGAGGTGGTGCACAACGGCATCGACCTGAGCGGCTACGGCTTGGCCGATGTACCACCATCGGCGCCGACGCTGGGATACCTCGCGCGCCTGCATCCGCTCAAGGGTCTCGGCGTGCTGGTGGAGGCTTTCATTGCTTTGGCAAAACGGCCACATCTGAAGGACCTGCGCCTGCGCGCCGCCGGCAGTGCCACCGCGGAGGACGAGAAGTACGTCGACACCCTGCGCGCCAAACTGTCCGCCGCCGGTCTGGAGGGGCGCGCGGAGTTCCGCTCCAACCTCACCAAGGCGGAAAAACAGGAGTTCCTGCGCTCGTTGTCGGTGTTGTCGGTGCCCGCGACCTACGGCGAGGCCTTCGGACTCTACGTCATCGAAGCGCTGGCCAGCGGCGTGCCGGTGGTGCAACCGCGCAGCGGTGCTTTCCCTGAACTGATCGAGGCCACCACCGGCGGCATCATCAGCGAGGGGGATGACGCCCTTTCGCTCGCCAATGCAATCGACAGGCTCCTGTCCGATCCGATCTACGCCCGCGTGATGGGCGGCCACGGGCGCAAAGCGGTGCTCGACCGCTTCAGCGCCGACGCCATGGCCGAACGTTTCGCCGCGCTGTGTGCGCGGGAGATGCTCAAAAAGGGACCGATCGTGGGGAAAATCGCATGACCTACGAGTTCCGCCTGCGCCGTCGCGTTGAGTTCTACGAGACCGACATGGCCGGCATCGTACACTTCGCGAACTTCTTCAAGTACATGGAGACCTGCGAGCACGCGTTCTCGCGTTCGCTCGGAACCATCGTGCACCCAGGTGAGAACGACCACGGCGGCGTTATCGGTTGGCCGCGCGTCCACGCCGAGTGCGACTACCGCCGGCCTCTGAAATACGACGAGGAATTCGAGATCCATCTGCTGGTGCGCGAGAAGAAGGAACGCGCCATCCACTACGATTTCCATTTCTGGAAGGTCGGCGAAACGGCGGATCGTCCGCTGGCGCGCGGCAAGTTGGTAGTGGTCAGCGTTGGCCGCATCGATGGCGAGGTGAAGTCGATTGCGGTGCCGGCACTTTACGCGGAGAAGCTGACGATCGCGCCGATTGAACTGCTCAACCGCTACGAGCCGAAGAGCGGATGATTCACCACGATGACTATCGTCGAACTCGCCAACTTCCTGCTGGTCGATCCATCCAGCGAGGCGTTGGCGGGCTATGGTCCGTGGTACGTGGGCTTCAACTGGGCCGAGGCGGCGTGTTGGGTGGGCTTTGCGCTGACGGTGTTCGTGCGCCATCTGCGTTGTCGCCGCACCTGGATCGAACCGATGTATGCGCTCACCTTCGTGATCTTCGCCTTCACCGACGTCATCGAAACCACCGGACTCACCGTCATCCTGCTGTTGCTCAAAGTGGTGTGTATTCTCGCCCTCATCGCGCAGCGCAAACTCGTCGTCCAGCACTATCCCGGCTGGCGTTTCTGAAAGACCTGATCCATGTCTGAATCCAGTTCCATCCCCATGTGGCTGATCTTCACCCTCACCACCGTCGTGTCGTGGGGCGTCTACGGCATCATGCTGCACACCGGCCAACTCGCGATGGGCGATCCCGTCCACGGTCGTACCAAAGCGTTCCTGTTCGTTGGTCTGGCGTACTTCCTCACCGCGGTGTTGGTGCCGCTCGCCATATTGTACTTCGCCGGCGCGGAGTGGTCGTTCCCAGGCAAGGGCCTGTGGTGGTCGCTTGCGGCTGGCATCGTCGGCGCGATCGGTGCGCTCTGTGTGCTGCTCGCCTTCGGCGCCAAGGGTCATCCGGTCACGGTGATGACCATCGTCTTCGCCGGCGCGCCAATCGTGAACGCGTTCATCGCCATCCTGCTGCATCCGCCGACGAATGGCTGGAGTGATATCAAATGGCAGTTCGTCCTCGGCATCGTCCTGGCCTGCGTCGGCGGCACGTTGGTGTCGTATTACAAGCCGGCACCGGGCGGCGCGAAGCCGACAGCACCTGCGGCGGCGCCGGGTGCGCCGACGGCGGCGAAGTAGTCGCGTCGCCATGGCCCCGCCAATCACCGCCGCGTTAGGGAGCACCCCCTGGGAGCGGCGAGCCCCAGCTCGCCGAGCCTTTGCAGCAAGCGGTGTCGATGGTCAGGTGATCGCGTGCGCTGGTGATGACGCGGTGTTCTGGCGGGATGACGTTCGGTCGAGCTGTTGCTCGGCGAGCTGGGGCTCGCCGCTCCCAGGGGGCGGCAATGTGGTGCGGGCGGCATGTGTGGAGATGACGCCATGATGCCCACCTCCCGCGCCGGCATTCTCGCCCACCAGGACACCTACCTGCGCGCGCTGTTGATCGCCATCGATGGGCGCAATCCGTTTTATACCGCGAAAATGAAGGCCGCCGGGTTGCGTGGTGCGGACTGTGATCGCGCGACGTTCCTGGCGAAGTTTCCGTTCACGACCAAGGCGGAACTGGTCGCTGACCATGCGGCGCACGCGCCGTTCGGCTCCAACTTAACCTTCCCTATCGAACGCTATGTGCGCTTCAGTCAGACCAGCGGTTCGACCGGCAATCCGCTGCGTTGGCTCGACACGGCGGAGAGCTATGCGTGGATGGTGGACTCGTGGTGCCATTTCTACCGCGCGGTTGGCGTGACGCCGCAGGACCGCGTGTTCGCGGCGTTTTCCTTTGGACCGTTCCTTGGTTTCTGGACCGCGTTCGAAGCGGCGGTGAAATACGGTTGTTTGGCGATCCCCGGCGGCGGCCTTAGCACACGTGGGCGTCTCGAAGCGATGCGTGACGCGGGCGCGACGGTGCTCTGCTGTACGCCGACCTACGCGCTGCGTTTGGGCGAAGCCGCGATCGAGGAAGGCATCCCTCAGTCGAACATCCGCTTCCTCTTCGTTGCCGGTGAACCCGGCGGCAGCATTCCGGCGGTGCGCTCACGGTTGGAAGAACTGTGGCCGGTCGCGGCGATCATCGATCACCACGGCATGACCGAGGTCGGGCCGGTGTCGTGGCAACATCCGGAACGTCCCCAGTTTTTGCACGTACTCGAAACCTCCTACTTGGCGGAGATCATCACGCCCGGCAGCGATCAACCGGCTGCTCCTGGCATGCCGGGTGAGCTGGTGCTGACCACGCTCGGTCGCCTGGGCACGCCGCTCATTCGCTATCGTACCGGCGACGTGGTGAAGGCCGCCGTCGAGCCGCCGAAAGAAGTACCGCATCTGGCGCTCGACGGCGGCATCCTCGGTCGCACCGATGACATGGTCATCGTGCGCGGCGTGAACGTTTATCCCTCCGCCATCGAAGCGGTGGTGCGTCGTTTCAGCGACATCGCCGAGTACCGTGTCGACCTGACCGACGAACGCGGCATGGCCGAACTCGCCATCACCGTCGAACCAGTGAAAGGTGCGGACGGGAAAACCGTCGCTAAGGCGTTGGCGGATGAACTACGAGCCGCACTCGCGCTGCGTATTCCCGTCACGACCGTGGGAGCCGGCACCTTGCCGCGCTTCGAGATGAAGGCCAAACGCTGGGTGAAATGGGGTGGCGGATGACATCGAAATCGTTGCGCTGTTCCCGGGCGCGCCGAGCACCTCCTCGGAATCTAAACTCTTGCCGAGCTGGTGCTCGGCGCTCCCAGGGAAAGGCATCCCGTGCTGCTTGATGTCCGCGACCTCTCCAAGTCCTACGGCGATACGTCGGTGTTTGCTGGCCTGTCGTTCACTATCAGTGCGGGCGAAACCGTCGCCGTGGTCGGGCCATCTGGCTGTGGCAAGAGCACGCTGCTCAACTGTCTTGGTGGGCTCGATCGTCCGACGGGCGGCAGTGTGCAGCTTGATGGCCGCGATCTTACCACGCTGAATGACGACGCACTGGCGGCGGTGCGCGCCAGCACCATCGGCTTCGTCTTCCAGGATCATCACCTGCTGCCGCAGCTCAGCGCGTTGGAGAACGTGCTGTTGCCTACGTTGGCATTGGCGAAGAAACCCAATGAAGCGCAGGTGCGTGCGGCGGCGCGTGAATTGCTGGCCAAAGTCGGGTTGACGGGCAAAGAAGATCGCCGTCCGGCGCAGTTGTCCGGCGGTGAACGTCAGCGTGTGGCGTTGGCGCGGGCGCTGATCAATAAACCTAAACTGATTCTCGCTGACGAGCCAACCGGTGCGCTGGATGTGGCCAATGCCGGTGCGGTGGCCGACGTGTTGTTGGCGCTCAATCGTGATCTCGGCACGGCGCTGGTCGTCGTCACTCACAGCCCGGCACTGGCGGCACGGATGTCACGGCAGATCGATTTCGCGCGGGGAGTGCCAGCGTGAGCTCTCGCGATCGGGCTGTCCCCTGGGAGCGCCGGCTGCCAGCCGGCCAGGGGCAATCATGCCTTTTCTTCGCTACCGACAGCCACCGTGATCCCACTCTGCCGGCTG
>JANPLC010000218.1:0-7292 GCA_031426335.1 Planctomycetota bacterium | reverse complement strand
GTTTTGTTTTTTTTTATCCCTTTGGTCAAACCCCACCCGCGCCCAACGCGGGGCCCCCGCGTATCTCATTTTTATCGTGAGGGGGGGGGCCCCCTAGTGGGGGGGGGGGTGGGCCAAATGACGGGGGAGGCAGGGGCAGGTGCGAAAGGGCCGAAGGGGCCGAAGGGGCCGAAGGGGCCAAAAAAGCGTATTCTCCTGGCTCTGCGACCTGCCCCGTCTCCCGACCTTCTCCCTTTCCCAGGTCTCACGCTGGAGCAACGTCGCTCCCCATGCTGCCCGACGCGGACCCCATCGACCTGCTCGACGCTTTCCTGCTGGCGCACGCCAAGGTCGAAGCCGTGCCGGCGATGCTCTATGTGCGCGGCGAGGAGCTCTACCACCGGCTCTCCGGCAACCCTCCGGCGCATCCATCGTGGGGCCGGTTCCTGGTCGCACTTGGGCATCTGGCCGCCGATCACCTCGACGATTCTGCTGCTGCTAGCCGCTATTTCCTGCAAGCACTGCAGGGTGTCGCCAAACACGGCGACCACGAAGCCGCAGTCACCGCCGGGTACAATCAAGGTGTGCTGCAGGAACGCCGGCGCCACCTGGCCCATGCCCTGGCGGCCTACCGCGCGGCGGCCAGCGAAGGCTTCCGCTGCGGCGCAGTAAATGCCAACACCCTGCGCGCGGCGACTGCGGCGGTGCGCCTGCGTTTTGCCGAGGACGGTGACTTGGGCGATGTCGCGCCGCTGGCGAAACAGGCGTGGCTCGGCTGGATGTGGCTGCGACTGACTGATCCGGCCCAACTCGATGATGCGTTGGTGGAGGAACTCTCCCGCCAACTGGCCGCGTTGCTGCTGCCAGAGGACGATCCCGGCCGCTTGATGGCGGCGTGGCGGTCGTGGGCGCCGACCCACGTCGCCCTGCCGGACGGTGGGAGCTGGAGCGACGCGGATCCGCAATGCCGCGACACGCTGTTCGCCGCCGCGGCCGAGGCCGCCGATGCCCATCTGCGCGAAGAGTCCGCCGACCCGGGCGCCCCCTACCGCCTGCTGCGTGCAGCGGCGCGGCGTATGGCCTGATCTTCAGCCCTGATGAAGAGCACATCAGGCCGCGCTTCGCGATGCAGCCTTGCACCCGGCAAGCGGGCACCCAACACTCCCACGACCTTGTGGAGGTCCTCATGCCCAATGCTCCCCGTGCCCGCAGCGATAAATCCGCCATCCGTTCTGCCGAAGCTGCTGATACCCAGCCGATCTCACCGGTAAGCGGCAGCCGCATCGCCGAGACTGCCGACACCCAGCAGCTGACCCCGGTCGCCCTCGGCATGGATGCCGCAAGCCTGGGCCAGGACATGTACCGCCACTTGGCCTACACCTTGGGTCGCGACACCCACTCGGTGTCGAACCGTTACCGCTACATGGCGGTGGTCCTGGCGGTGCGCGACCGTTTGGTGGAACGCTGGAAAGCGACCCACGCCGCCTACTACGACGCCGACTGCAAACGCGGCTACTACCTGTCGATGGAATTCCTCATGGGGCGCGCCCTCGGCAACGCCGCGCTCAACCTCGACATCGACCAGCAATTGCGTCGCTCGCTGATGTCCTTCGGCCTGCGCCTGGAGGATCTCGAAGAGTGCGAGCCTGATGCCGGGCTCGGCAACGGCGGCTTGGGGCGCCTCGCCGCCTGTTTCATGGATTCCTGCGCCACGTTGCAACTACCGGTGTTCGGCTACGGCCTGCGTTACGACTACGGCATGTTCCGCCAGCGCATCATCAATGGCGCTCAGCACGAGGAACCTGACAACTGGCTGGCCCACGGCCACCCGTGGGAACTCCAGCGCCCGGAATACAGCCAGCGGGTGAAGTTTGGCGGCCACACCGAATTCTACCGCGACACCAACGGCCGCATGCGCGTCAACTGGACCGCCACGCAGGACGTCATGGCGGTGCCCTACGACCTGCCGATCCCTGGGTACCACAACGGCACGGTCAACACTCTGCGCCTGTGGCGTGCGTCGGCGCCCGAACAGTTCGATCTCGCGGAGTTCAACGCCGGCGACTACGTCGCTGCGGTCGAGGCCAACTCCACCGCCGAGAACATCTCGCGCGTGCTCTACCCCAACGACAAGAGTGAGAACGGCAAAGAACTGCGCCTGCGTCAGCAGTACTTCCTCGCCAGTGCCAGCCTGCAAGACATCATGCGCCGCTGGATAGCCAAACACGGTCCCGATTTCAAATACTTCGCGACTAAGAACGTCATGCAACTCAACGACACGCACCCGACCATCGCGGTGGCTGAGTTGATGCGCATGCTGATGGACGACCACGCGCTCGGTTGGGAAGAGGCCTGGGCCATCACCAGCAAATGTCTGGCATACACCAACCACACGTTGCTGCCGGAAGCGTTGGAAAAATGGCCGGTCGGGCTGTTCAAGCACCTGCTGCCGCGCCTGCTCGACATCATCTACGAGATCAACGCACGCTTCATGCGCACGGTGGCCAACAAGTGGCCCGGCGACACCGAACGTCTCGGACGCATGTCGATCATCGAGGAAGGCCCGCATCCACACGTGCGCATGGCGCACCTGGCGATCGTCGGCGCGTTCTCGATCAATGGCGTCGCAGCCCTGCACAGCGATCTGTTGAAAGGCGGCCTATTCCGCGACTTCGCTGAGCTGTGGCCGGAACGCTTCAACAACAAGACCAACGGCGTGACGCAGCGCCGCTGGTTGGCACTGTGCAATCCGCGGCTGTCGGACCTGATCTCGCGCACCATCGGCGAGGGCTGGGTCAACAACCTGGATGAGCTGCAGAAGCTCAAGCCGCATGCCGACAATCCCGCCTTCCGTACCGAATGGCGGCAGATCAAACAGGACAACAAGCGCGACCTCGCCGCCGTGGTGAAGAAGGAATGCGGCGTCGACTTCCCGCTCGACGCGATGTTCGACGTCCAGGTCAAACGCATCCACGAGTACAAACGCCAGCTGCTCAACGCGCTGCACGTGGTGCATCTCTACGACCGCATCAAACGCGGCGACACCAAGGGCCTGACCAAACGTGCGGTGCTGTTCGGCGGCAAGGCCGCCCCAGGCTACGCCATGGCCAAGACCATCATCCGCTTTATCTGTTCGATCGCCGATGTGGTGAACAGCGATCCGGATGTCGGTGACCTGCTAAAGGTCGCTTACATCCCGGACTACCGCGTGTCGCTGATGGAGAAGATCTGCCCCGCTGCCGATTTGTCAGAGCAGATCTCGACTGCTGGCAAAGAGGCGTCGGGCACCGGCAACATGAAGTTCATGATGAACGGCGCGCTCACCATCGGCACGCTCGACGGCGCCAACATCGAGATCCGCGAAGAAGTCGGTGACGAGCACTTCCTGCTCTTCGGCAACACCACCGAGCAGATCGCCGCGATGCGCAAGACCTACAACCCGCAGGCGGTCATCGACGGCAATCCCGACCTCAAGCGTGTGCTCGCCCTGATCAAGAGCGGCCACTTCAACCAAGTCGAAAAGGGCCTGTTTGACGACATCATCGGCACCCTCACCGCCTGGGGCGACTACTGGATGGTGTGCGCCGACTTCGCTGAGTACATCCAGGCGCAGAACCGCGCACGCGAATGGTACGGCGACCAGGAACGCTGGACCAAGTCCAGCATCATGAACACCGCCACCAGCGGCAAGTTCAGCACCGATCGCACCATGCGCGAGTACAACCGCGAGATCTGGACCTTGCCGACGGTGCCGGCGTTGCCGGTGTGAATGGAGAAGGGGCTAGGGGCTAGGGGCTAGGGGCTAGGGGCTAGAGACGCGGACGCCGAACATCGCCGACAGCCAATCTCTGCGCTGATCCCACACCTTGCCTGCGCTCGGTACGTAAAACACGGATGAGCACCGCGCTTTCGTGGGTGGTGGTGTGGCGGCAATTGTGCTTCGCCACGCAGCGCGAGCATGCCGGCCCCGTATCATCGTGCCGAGGTTCCCGCCCATGCCATCCACCCGCCGCTGCTCGTTCACCCTCGCCCTGCTGACCGGTATCGCGGGGCTGTATGCGGCGGACGACGGCAAGTTGGTGGTGAGCGAGGTCGCGGCGACCGGTATGGTCGGCAGCGTGGTCGGCATCACCACCCGGCCTGACGGGCGCATCTATGTGACCGAGACCCAGCGCCGCACCAACGCCGCGGTCGACATCCGCAAGGTGCCCGACTGGCTGATAGAGTCGCTGGCCTGCACCAGCATCGACGACAAACGCGCGCTCATCCATCGCAGGATGAGCGACTGGAAGAAACTCGCCGCCTTCAAGGAGAAGATCTACGCCCTCGACGATACCGATGGCGACGGCAAGGCTGACAAAGTCCAAGTCGCGTTCGAAGGATTCAACGACGACATCAACGAAGTCGCTGCCGGCATCCTGTGGCATGACAACGCGCTCTTCGTCACGTGTTTCCCCGCGCTCTACAAACTCACCGATTCCGATGGCGACGGCGTGTTCGACAAGAACGAGGAACTCGTCACCGGCATGGGCATCCACGTCGGCTATGGTGGCCACGACATGCACGGGCCGGTGCTCGGCGTCGATGGACGCATCTACTGGTCGCAGGGCGACAAGGGCTTCAACATCACCAAGGACGGTAAGAACTACTACGGCCCAGGTCTGGGCGCGGTGTTCCGCATCGATCCCGATGGTTCACACTTCGAGGTCTTCTGCGACGGCGTGCGCAATCCCTTCGAGATGGAGTTCGACGCCTACGGCAACCTCATCGCCGCCGATCACGACGGCGACTTCGGCGATCAGGAAGGTCTGCGCTTCTTGGTCCAAGGCAGCGACAGCGGCTGGCGCAAACAGTGGCAATACCGCGGCAACAAGAAGTGGCCGGAGCAGACGGCCTACAATCCGTGGATGGTCGACAGCCTGTGGAAACCGCCGTTCGCCGAACAACCGGCGCACGTCACCCCGGTGTTCGCGACGTATTCCTCCGGCCCGATCGGCATGGTGTGGGAACCCGGCACAGCCTTGAATGCAAAATACCGCGGCTACTTCTTCCTCGCCGAATCGCCGAAAAAAACCAACGCCTTCCGCTTGGAGGAATCCGGCGCCGGCTTCGTGATCAAGGACGCACACGTGGTGTTGTCCGGTCCGTTCGCCACCGGCCTGCACTTCGGTGCCGATGGCGCGATTTATGCCGCCGACTGGGGCGACAACGAATGGCTGCCGCACAACAAGGGCCGCGTGCTCAAGCTCGATGATCCGGCGATGGCCAAGGATCCGGCGCGCTTGGAGACGCAGAAACTGCTGAGCGAAGGTTTCAGCAAACGAACCGCTACCGAGTTAGCGACGCTGCTCGCGCACGCTGATCAGCGTGTGCGGCTGCAAGCCCAACTCGCGCTGGTGAAACAGGGCAACGCCGGTCGCGCACCGCTGACGACCATCGCCAACGATACCAAGAGCGCACGCCTTGCCCGTCTGCATGCGCTGTGGGGCATCGGACAACTTGCTCGTGGCGGCGACCACGCTGCCGCGGATGTCCTGCCAGGCCTGCTCACCGACTCTGATGCCGAAGTCCGTGCCCAGGCCGCCAAGATGATCGGTGAAGCTGGCGTGTCCTCCGCTGCGAACACCCTCGCCACCTTGCTGGCTGATCCTGCACCGCGTGTGCGGTTGTTCGCCGGCATCGCGCTCGGCCGCCTTGGTTCGCCGAAACACGTGCCGCAGGTCGTCGCGCTGCTTGAGCAGAACAACAACCAGGACGTCTACCTGCGCCACGCCGGCGTCATGGCCCTGACCGGCTGCTGCGGCGATACGCGTGCGCCGCTCTATGCGTTGAAGAGCCATCCCTCGCGCTCGGTGCGTCTCGCCACGGTGGTGGCGCTGCGTCGTCTGCGCGATGCGCAGGTGGCGACGTTCCTCGACGATGCGGATCCGGCGGTGGTCGGTGAAGCCGCCCGCGCTATCCACGACGATCAATCAATCGGCGACGCCATGCCCGCGTTGGCGGCGGTGCTCGACCGCGACACCGTGACCGATGAAGCCACCGTGCGCCGCGCGATTAGCGCCAACCTGCGGCTCGGCGATGCGGCCAGCGCCAAACGCCTCGCCACGTATGCCGGCAAACGCGTCGACGGGGTGTTCCGTGCCGAAGCGCTCGACGGCCTGGGCGCGTTTCTCCAGCCGCTGGTGCTCGACCGCGTGCAGGGCGTCTACCGCAATCTGCCGGCACGCGACCGTGCGCTGGTGGTCGACGCCATCGCGCCGTCACTCGAAGCGCTGCTTTTCGGCAAATCGAAGGTTGTGCAGGCCGCCACTGCCCGACTGATCGCCGTGCTCGGCCTGCCGGAATGGACCGAGCGCCTGACCACCCTCGCCACCGACACCAGCAAAGACGCGGCGCTGCGCGTTGTCGCCCTCGGAGCGCTCGAAGCACTCAAGGCCAAAGGCCTGGACGCGGCAGTGAAACAGGGACTCGCGGATAAAGACGCCACCGTGCGCGGCGCAGCGTTGGGGGTTCTGGGACGTACCAGGCCCGCCGACGACGCGACCTACAGCGCCCTCACCGTCGCACTCGCCAGCAGCGCGCTGCCGGATCGTCAGCAGGCCATCGCGGTGCTCGGTGACATGAAACACAAACGCGCAGTGGCCCTGCTCGGTGAGCAGCTCGACCAGTGGAAGGCCGGAAAAATCGATGCGGCCTTGCGACTCGATGTCGCCGACGCGGTGCGGGCGCAGGGCGACAAGGGCGTGGTCAGCAATTTGACCGCCGTGGAAAAAACCATGGCCAAAGCCGATCCGCGCGGCCTCGCAGTACTAGCGTTGGACGGCGGCGATCCGCTGGAGGGCGAACTGATCTTCAAAACCTCCGCCACCGCGAGTTGCCAACAGTGCCACGTGGTCGCCGCCGGCGCACCCGCCACCGTCGGCCCAAACCTGCACGGCGTCGGCACGCGCCTGGATCGCTCGCACCTGCTCACTGCCCTGGTGAATCCCAGCGCCGAAATCACCCCAGGCTTCGGCGTGGTCAACCTGACGCTCACTGACGGCAACATCGTCTCCGGTGCGCTGGCCACAGAAACCGACACGGAGATCACGCTACGTGCTGCCGGCGCACCCGAAGTGACCGTCGCCAAAGCAAAAATTAAAACGCGCAGCGCGCCGGTATCGATCATGCCGCCGATGAGTGCGAACCTGTCGCTGCGCGAGCTGCGCAACCTGGTGGCGTATCTGGCGACGTTGAAGTAGACGCAGTCTCGCTCTCTTATTTTAGACTCCAGCGAAGCGGAATCGACCGCTGGGAGCGCGGCCGCCCTCGGC